>NZ_JBHHJU010000068.1:0-1875 GCF_042136325.1 Neobacillus sp. KR4-4 | reverse complement strand
CATTTTAAACTTCATAGTAGGGGTTCCTCCTAAGGTTTGAGTTAGAGTGGTGTCTATACTCATATCTTACTGAGGAGCTCTTTTTTTATCAAAGTCAATAATTAACTCTCTACAGGAATGCTAACGGGGCAGGTTTGTTTAAGAAGGAAATAACTACTTTATGTTTGAATTATCCCTTAGATTAAAAAGCTAATTAAAAATATACCCCTCACTAATGAGGGATATATCTTATTTATCTTGTGCAAGTTCTTTTCTATTGGGAGCAAGTGGTGGCTGTTCTAACCACTTGTTTTTCACCATAATATCGAACCAATTTTTTGTTAATGCTAATGTTTTTAGAATTGTTTTTTCATATACAACAGCTAGGTCTGTTCGCATGGCTGATGCTAGACCTGTCCCGTAATATACTTGTGCAGTTTGAGCCAAGAAACCCATATGATACAACATTAATTTATCTGAAAAAGGAGAGTCTTTTGACGTTGTAACCTCTGATTCCCACGACATTGGAATTGGCAAATTATCCTTGTGCATAATTTCTGAAAGGGCTTGTATGTTTTCATCTGATTTTTTTTCTAATTCCTCAAAAAACTTTCTTATTTCTTTCGATTCGGCGACTTGACTGAATCCGATTGAAAGAGTTTTTGCCATAATGCTCTTTTTAATGTTAAGAGAAATACTGATTATTTCTGTAGCAGATAAAAGTCTCCCTTTACCGAAGAATCCATCAGTAAAATCTTTGGTAGAAATAAATTCAGGGCTCTCTTTAGGATAGAAATAGGGGTCTCGTTGGAATTTTCCTTTTTTAAGCAATAACTCAATGGTTAAATCGTACATACTTTTTGCATCATTATCACATGAATTGTAAAATTCCCGTAGATCCTTTCTGACAGAAACACATAAAGCAGTTGTATGACCCAACAAACCATGCATAGTCATAACATGTAAATAATTTAAGCAGAATGTGTCAGAAAACAATCTCTCTGCACCTTTATTAAGGTCGGACTCAGTAAATCCAATAGGAACTGGAAATCCCTCTTTCTCAATGAAGGAAACAAGCTGCTTCTTTTGCTTTTCCCATGTCCCAATGGCAATTTCAAAAACTTTTTTTATTGATTCGTCTTCCAAAATAGAAATCATATACCTATTTACTATCTCGGTCATAGTTCCGTTAACATACTCCCCCCATAGTGTTCCTATTTCGGAAGATGTAAGTTTTAAATTATCATTTTCCATTTGTTCTCACCTCTTCCGTATTTTTTACTGACACAGAAATATATATGCGTTTCTTTGGACTTAAACCTTTTAGATGATAATAGTTGAGCAGTTTCTTGTTGAACTAACGGGTGCTTTTGTTCAGGATGATGTGATCGCCTCGGTGGTCTTTTTTGCTTTTTGTGCTCACGGGGCAGTTTTTTTGAAGAAAGGAATTAATTATTAATGCCTCATTTGACACAGAAAGCGACGAAAAAGAAAAAAACAGAAAAAGAATCACCCTTTTCCTGTTTGATCTTTGATATCCAATAGTAACCGAATAATAACAAAACTAAATATAGTCGAAATGAAAGCAGCGACCAAGCCTAGTGAGATAATGGTACTGTCTTTGTTTTTCTTAAACATAAGTTTCTCCTTTGTAAAACAATTGTAAAGTTAGTTTATCCAAGTATAACCAATTATTTGCATCTATTTCATAAATACTTACGTCATTGAACGAAGAAAATGTGCAGTAAATGAGAAAGGGCTTGTTAAACTAAACCAGCTAATAGTTTGTCAATATTTTTCAATAAAAAATAAAATTTAGTCATGATATACTAAAATTATGCATGCCAAATAACCTTCCACTAACTGATGATTGGAAGGTTTTGTCTTATTTAACTA
>NZ_JBHHJU010000067.1:0-2131 GCF_042136325.1 Neobacillus sp. KR4-4 | reverse complement strand
CTTGTAATCAGTAGGTTGGGGGTTCAAGTCCTCTCGCCGGCACCATTAGTACGAGCCATTAGCTCAGTTGGTAGAGCATCTGACTTTTAATCAGAGGGTCGAAGGTTCGAGTCCTTCATGGCTCACTATTTCAAATTAAAATAAAAGTTTGTGCGGTATTGCCGGGTTCGAACCCAATTTTTCCTTCGTTTTCAACTCCTTTGAAAAACTCGCAACATTGCTTTATACCCCCTTTCATTAGCAATCATTTCTCTACAGTTCGTACTTTCCAAATTTTTAATATAAGTTTTATTACCCAATAAAAAAAGAAAAAGTTACATATAAGTCCTAACGAAGCCAAAGTTAAGTGCCTTCCATCATAAACAAAGCCATCCGCTGGAAAACCAAAGTAAAAAGCACCCGTATCTTTTTCAACTCGATAACCAGTTGTTGGAATAATAGTGAAAATAATAGTTGAAATTAGACTTAATATAGATAACCTTTTTTTGTAGATCTATTTTACTCGTGAGACTTAATAAAACCAATATTATTAACGCATTTAGTCCAATCCCCATTATAAAGTCAAAAACACTCTCTACGTGATTCATTAAAAGCACCTCTCCCAGCTATGGATATATTTTTTATAGTATCATTTTTATTATATTTCGAATATTTTATTTCTAAATTTCCCTTTTCAGCTAGCCGGCTTAGTTAGCGAAATAAGAAAAAGGATCGCCGTTGCAATCCTTTTTAGCTTAAGCTGGTTTAGTTTAAGTGCATTTCTTCGCAATCTTTTTTTGCGACCATTGGAATTGTAGGGCTCGGAGACATTAAAAGTAAGCCACCGTCACACCAGGAATACTGCAAATGAATGGAAACCCGTTCAAGATCTCATTCTAATTTATCTTCATCCGATTTACCGATTGAGGCGGTTGCTCCATCCAGCCACGTTTAATTAGAAGATCGATACCCTTTGCTCCATACCTCATAACCTCAAAAGTTAATTGTACATAATGAGTTGCTATGTCCTTTCTCATTGAAACAGACATCGAATAGGATAATAATTGAATACCAGCGGCAGCTGTCGTACTTATTATGAATAAAATTAACCGATTTGAAAATGGTGATAAAGTAGAATCAGTTACTTCCATACTTACAGGAATATTACCAATATGCCCTTCTTCCTTCAACACCTTGTTAAAAGTTTCTATCTGTTTCTCTGCAAGTTGTCTCCCTTTAATCAAATAATCTTTAATTTCTTTATCCTTAGTGACCTGTATTAAACCAAATAATAATAGAAGTCCAATACAATTTCGTTCAATTGTATAAAAGATCTCTCCAAGTTCAATCGCATTTATTGGTCTCTTCTCACCAAGTAACGATTGGAGAAGAGGCGGGTCCTTTTCAATATATTCTACCTTATGGGGATAAGGAATTTTTGGGGGTCGATCGTAAATCCCCTTAGACAGCATTAATTGAAGTGATTTCTTATAAAGTTGAGTGCTTGTGTATAAAGCATTATCCAAGAATTGGACAGTATCACTTCTAGCCACCTTTGTCAGTGATTTAGCATAGTAATCAACATTCATTTGACCTACACGATATACAAAGCTGAGAGCAAATAAATCTGTAAAAAGGGGAGGTGCAGATAAGTCTATATCGTTTTCAGAGAATCCCTTAGGAATAGGAAATTGATCTTTGTTAAAAATATCTTTGATTTCATTGATATAGTTATTTGATAATTGTAAGGCATCCTCAACGATCGGTTTAATTTCGGCATCCTGTATAAACGTTAAAAAATGCTTGAAGAAACAAACTGTGGCGGTATTTTGAATATAGGTTGTCCATAAAGCTGTCATCTCTGGGGTAGTTAAATCAATCTTATGTTGTTCCATTTTAGCATCGCCTCTTAGCTAGTCCTTTTTATAATTTGTGTTTCAAAAATAAAAATTATGTATTTATTACATAATCTCCCACGTTACCAGAACAAGAAGAGTGACTGCTCTTAGTAAACAATCGCACCCATTCGTATTATAAGGTTAACCAGATAAGAAAATATTTCTGGTTGACCTTTATTTATATGGTCTTATTATAACAGTAGCCAGGGTAGAACGTCCGCACCCGTGGGACTTTGATCCCGTCAAGTAAACCG
>NZ_JBHHJU010000066.1:0-2376 GCF_042136325.1 Neobacillus sp. KR4-4 | reverse complement strand
GTAAGCCCGAATTATAAAAAAGACGTACCTTCCGGTACGCATTTCAAATAGCCGTAAATTCCGATTTTTTTAATCGAATTACGGCTTATTTCATATTTATTCTGCATTCTGCCTTAATCATTTTTGACCAGGGCATATATTGATCTAGAATCTCAGGATTTTGATGGATGCTGAGATTTGGCAGATCCGTTAATAGTTTCTTTATGTATTCATAGAAATCAACACCGTTACTTTTGGCTGTTTCTGCGATACTCAAACAGATGGCATTTGCTCGAGCACCAGCTTCGCTTACCGAAAATAACCAGTTTTTTCGACCTATAACGTTTGGTCGTATGGCGTTTTCGGCTGGATTATTATCGATTTCGATGCGCCCATCATTCAAGAATGCTCTAAGTCCATTTGCCCTATTCAATGTGTATTCCGCTGCCTTCGCGAGGGCATTTTTTCCGAAGAACGGTGACGTTTCAACCCATTCAAGGAATTTATCAACAATTGGTTTCGAGTGTTTTTGGCGTTGTTTTCTACGCATACTCGGAGACAAATGTTTAAATTTCCTTTCGAGTCTATATAAATCATCACAAAAGCTTACACCAATTCGGCCATTTTTGCTGTCCGCTTTCAACCAATAACGACGAACATGCGCAAAACAATTTGCGAAGGAAACCCCCTCCAACTTATCATAGGCAGAATAACCATCACAAATAATTGTTCCAGAAAAACCTTCTATGAAACTTTCAAGGACAGATCGAGCCCGTGATAGAGCGCTTTGAAAGAGAGTTATTGGAGGACCTTGGCATGGAACACTTCGATAAACCCAGTTATAGGCATTGGTTTGACCAGATTTTCCGTCGGATCGGTTGATGATTTGGCTATAAGTTTCGTCCACATGTAAAAGAGATTTAGCCATCATCAATTGCTTCATTCGTTCGTAAATAGGCATTAACCAATCGTGAGAAGTACGAATGACCCAGTTCGAAAGGTTCTTATCATTGGTATTTAGGCCATAACGGTCCCATTCCTTTACCTGACGGTAAAGTGGTAGGTATTGTGAATATTTATCATATATTACTTTGGCAAGTACGCTAGGACTTGCGATGCTTCGTTGAATAGGAGGCTGTGGTGCTTTACCACGTTTAATTTGCGCCTTTTGAAATGTATCGCCTTTACAGTCTATACATCCAAGAGCGTGTTCAACGTGTTGGATTTTTTTCATTTTTGCGGGAATAAATTCTGCCTCTTCTCGTACGATTGTACTGCCAATCTCAATCATTTGTCCCTGGCAACAGTCACATAGCGTGTTTTCAGGATAATAGTGAATTGTTTCTACTTCGATGTCATCATGTAATGAATCATTTCGTTTTTTCTTTTGAATATTTCGAACAACAGTGTAAGAAATCGTCTGTTGGCTTTGTTCTCCTGGGTGCTCAGGTTCATTAAAAGACGGATCATCTTCAAATAGTGACACTTGCCCATCCGGTGTATTGTACTTCGATTGTTCGGTTTTTGATCCATATAAAAGCTTAGTTAATTGGCGAACTTGCTCGGTTAACGCTTCAATTTGTTTTGATAAGTTTTTGTTTTGTTGATTCGAATGAGCCAATTGCTCTTCGAGCAGCTGAATTAATTTTTTTTCATTCTTAGAAGAAGCGTTCGCCATATCATTCACCACTATTCGTTCAGTTTCGTTCTTTTTATTATAACTAGTTCGAACAGCAGAATAAAGATAATATTAGTAGCTTGCTGAATTTAAAATACACCTTTTGATGATGGTTGAATCGCCTTTGGCTGTTGGAGGGATAATCCCTCGAGGAGCCATCGAACCTCCTGCTGAGAAAGTTTGCGAACTTCATTTTCGTCTTTAGGCCATTGCAGTTTACCTTTATCTAAACGTTTATAAAGCATGGCAAAGCCATCACCATCGAAATATAAACATTTATAACGATCTTTACTCCACCCGGAAAATAAGAAAATCGAATCACTGTACGGATCCAGGTCAAAGGAATCTTGAATCAGTGTGGCCAATCCGTCAATGCCTCTTCGCATATCGGTCCTCCCACAAATGATGTAGATATTTTTCACGCTTGTATAATCATGTTTCATTGCTGCTTCAACTCCCTCATAACGGTTTGAATGATGCGCTCATCTACGCCGTTGAAGAAGGATATTTCAGCGGTTGCCGTTTTGATTGTGCAAACGCTATTTGATGATGGAGCTGGAGAAGTGCATGGAACGAAATCTTTATTTTCAGCGTGGAGTGAAACGGGGACGATTGTTAATTTTTGTTTTGGCATAAGAAAAAGCACCTCCTTTAGTTGATACATGTATCGTACCAAGAGGAGCTGCGGGTTTATATGCGTTGTTTGATTGGGGGCTTAC
>NZ_JBHHJU010000065.1:0-2377 GCF_042136325.1 Neobacillus sp. KR4-4 | reverse complement strand
TCCCCATGCTTTCACGAAGCCTAAAAATCTGAACTCATTTCATTTAATCGTTAACTCTATACCAACGGTAATGAAATCCTGCGAATTAGCGAGCATTCGGGAGAAAATCGTATTTAACTGAGGGAGTTGAAGAAGAAAAATAAAATTCTCATTTTATAATAAAAAATGTGCTTGAAATCTGAAGCGAAAAAAGTTTTTCAAAAGTGTTGTGACTGCTAAACTAGAGTAGACAGTTTTTGCTAGATAAGATGAAACACTTATTTACCCAAATGTACCAGTAAAATAAAAGCCCTTTCCATTGTAAGATTTCTATGAGTTTATTCATACATCAATGGAGGGTACAGAAAAGGTGGATAAGTGGGAAATGTATATGGAAATACAACAGTTAATAAAGAAAGGGTTTAGTAAATCAAAAGTCGCAGAAAAGCTGGGGATTTCAAGATCAACAGTATACAGAAACCTTAAAAGATCACCCTCAGATATGGCTGAGTGGGTGGAAACCCTACAAACAAGAAGGAAGAAGTTAGACACACATAAGGAACTAGTCTTATCCTGGTTGCGGGAACATCCCGATATGTCAGCGGCACAAGTGCAAGATTGGCTGCAGGAAAGGAATCCATCACTGGAGATAGGTGAAAGCACTGTGAGGGCCTATGTTAGAGATTTACGTAATGAATATAAGATAGAAAAAGAGACATCACCAAGAGAATATGAAGCCATCCCTGACTCACCTATGGGAGAACAAGTACAAGTGGATTTTGGATTTACAAAACAAAGGACTATAAATAATAAGGAAGTCAAGCTTAGCTTTATTGCATTTGTGCTATCTAATTCCAGATATAAATACAAGGAATGGTTAGATAGACCTTTTACTACGGAAGATGTCATAAGAGCACATGAGAATGCGTTTAAATGGTTTGAGGGAATTCCTAGAGAATTAGTTTATGACCAAGATAGTTTAATAGTAGTAAGTGAAAATGGTGGAGATTTAATTCTAACAAAGGAGTTTCAGCAGTATAAAGATACCAGGAGGCTAAACCTTCGGGTTTGTCGAAAAGCTGACCCGGAAAGTAAAGGTAGAATTGAGAATGTGGTAGGTTTTATCAAACACAATTTCGCTAAACATAGAATATTCCACAATATTGATTCTTGGAATGAACAAGGATGGCAATGGTTAAATCGGACAGGTAACTATAAAGTACACAATACAACAAAAAAAAGACCAGTCGAAGTGTTCTCCTTGGAAAAGCAACACTTAAGACCGGTCATCCAAAAAATAAATATCATAAACAAATATGAGAATAGTATAACAAGAAGTGTCCATAAGGACAATACCATACGGTATTTGTCTAATCGGTATTCTCTTCCACTTGGTACGTTTAGTAAATATGAAACATTAGGTGTAAAGGAATCTGAGGATCAATACCTATTAATTTATATACCTGAAACAGGAGAATTAATTGCAAAGCATAAAATACCTGATGGGAAAGGCCAGTTGATAAAAGATAGAAATCACACTCGTGATCGAACAAAAGGAATCGATGCATTTCTTGATACGGTTGCGAACCAATTTAAAGACAAGGAAGCTGCATATAAATACCTAACCACTATTCGGGAAAAGTATCCTCGCTATATTCGAGATCAGCTACAAATTATATTAAGAGAGACCAAACAAAATAATGAAGATTTACTATCAGCAGCACTGCATGAAAGTGTCAGAAGAAAGTTATATAGTGCAACAGACTTCGGCGACATCGTTCAGTACATTAAACGGCAACGCCAAGTTCATGATACAGTGAACGACAACGCTGAGAATGTTTCTCCAATAAATAGTCTGTCCAGTTGGATTATGGAGACAGAGGCTCCAAAAAGAGAAGTGGATGCCTACACAGTCCTAATGGAGGATGATTCACAATGAGTCAACTCCAGCAGTTACAAGAACTGATGAGAACCCTTCGTTTATCTGAAACCGCAAATCATTTACCTGAACTAATCAGAGAGGCTGAGAAAAAGGATTTATCCTTTACTCAGTTTCTCTTTGAAATGGCAACATATGAGCAGAGTCGAAGAGATGAAAAACAACTAGAGAAGCGATTTAAATGGGCTACATTCCCCTTCCATAGCACAGTTGATGGCTACGATTTGAAAGAACAAAAATCATTAAGTAGTAAAAAGCTAAATCAGTTAAGGGACTTAACGTGGCTTGAACAACTATATAACATTATCTTTCTTGGACCGCCAGGTGTGGGTAATTATCGAAAGTTTTAGTTTATGGAAAGAAATAAGTGTATATGCCCTATTTGAATTGATATATACGTTTATTTCTTTCCATAACACCTCACAATAGATGTATTAAATCTAGGAGGTGCCATATGGA
>NZ_JBHHJU010000064.1:0-2612 GCF_042136325.1 Neobacillus sp. KR4-4 | reverse complement strand
CCCCATGCTTTCACGAAGCCTAAAAATCTGAACTCATTTCATTTAATCGTTAACTCTATACCAACGGTAATGAAATCCTGCGAATTAGCGAGCATTCGGGAGAAAATCGTATTTAACTGAGGGAGTTCAACAACAATGAAACATCCTTTAAATCGCAGCACCTCATTCTCTTGCTCCTGTCGTATAAAGTACAACTAAATATTGTAATAATATTCCTAATTCAGATTGGCACGAACGTTCATTCGTGTATAATTATAATATGCTTATCAAAGGAGGTACTTTTATGAATTCAATTGAATTAATTATTTTAAACTTAAATGAAGTAAGAAGAAGAAGCATAAAAGTCTGGAGATCTATTCCTGATGAAAAACTAAGTTGGAAGCCAGATAATGAAGCAATGAATTGTCTAGAAATGGTCAGGCACGTACTGGAAAGCGAACATTATTATCACCTGGCACTTAAAAATCAAGGAAGTTTATCCGTTTTTAATTCGCCTTTTGAAAACAGACCTTTCACATCTGTAAATTCTGAATTGGAATTTGCCGAACCCTATCGTAAACAATTCATAAATACAATCAGATCATTTTCTGAAGAAGACTTAACTAATATTAAGATTGACCGTTCTGATGCAGGATACATAAGAGACCTGGGGGATATGCTCCTACGCATTGCGTATCACGAATCTGTTCATACTGGTCAGTTATTAGATTATTTAAGAACCGCAGGTGTTCCAAGAATCCGTATATGGGATTAGTGTGTAATATAGGTGCTTTCACTGTTGTGAAGCACTATTTTTATTGTTAGCTTTCCTGAATATCCTCTATATTTTCAAGGGATATTTAACAAACATTAGTTTGTAGTACTTTAATCCTTACTCATTGTTTCTTATCTTCTTTTGTGTCAATTGGTCGAACTGTGCATTAAATTGATATTTGCTATAAAGTAACTTGTCCCTTATAAAAAATAAAATGATATCTTTCAATGGTAGATAATTAACATTTTAAACTTCAGTATTTTCTACACAATAAACATTTGAAGAATTACAGGCGCTCCTTTAATTGGTACGTCTACTGTATTTAACTTTATTACTCCACTTTGAACATCGTAGTTTTCCTTAGGTTGTAATACTCCGTTTATAAAAAGATTCATGTACGATACTTCGCAAGGATCTAGAATTATTTTTATTCCAATTTCATTAATTCCATCTTCTTCTTTAAAAATTCTTTTATATCCATTTGAAATTGTATAAAACTCAATTACTTCAACCTTTTTAGGGAGCCGATAGCGAATCTCTTCTGAAGGAATAATGGGAATTTTTAGAAATGGCTTTGTTAAGTCATTTATTTTATTTTCCATTGTTTAGTCGCTCCCAACATTTCTATATTTTCTCTCCCTCAATATTTTATAAATTAGATTTTAAAATGTGATTGAATTTTTTTACTTCTGTATTAAGGTCTATACAACAAATTTTCAACTACATACAATAATTAATGATTTGAGAGGAGGTGTTTTTATTGCCACTAAAAATAATGAAACTTGCTATTACTGCAACTTCAACTGTTGATACATTTCCAACTGTTGAAAGGTTCTTTAATGAAGTAGCTGCTACTGTAACAGGTGCAGGGACCTTAACCATTGCTGTTGGAGACTTCTGGACTGATACAGGAGCAAATGCCACTACACTCCCAGCTTTAGCAACTGATAATAGTTACTTTAATGTTTATGTTAACGGTGTACTTCAGATGGAGGATTTATTAGCCTATACACCTGGAGGTACAGGCGTAGGACAATTAGTCATTACAGTACCTGCTGGTTCTACTATTGAAGAAAATTCCCCAGTTGTGTTAGCTATCACTAATTTCGCCCCAACAAGTGATACAACTATTATCACTTAATCCAATGGTGACCTCTGAAGTGTTTATTCAGGGGTTTTACTTTTGTGCATAACGATTTTCTTTATGTTAATAAAGGAGAAAAAACGGTGCCTTAAGCTCCTTTTTTTTTATGCATTTTGTGTCAAATACGCATTTAACGTTTTTTTCTTCAACTAAACTCCCTCTATATAGAAAGGAAATTCTCACGATTTCTCTTGTTTTCTCCAAATTTCGTAGTAGCTTATCTTAGAATCCATTTGAGGATTGGAATTATAATGTACTAAAGGGTAATTTTGGAGGCAAAGTGAAAAAGAAACTTATAGTTAACCAACTAAATAGGGTACTGTTAATCAAGGTAGAATTAGCAATTCTATATAAAATAATTTTGAGTTATTCATTATACACCTCCAAAATTTATTGTGTGTACTTTTTTACCAATTTATCAAGATACTTTCTAAACTGCCCGATAGTTCAATAACAAAAAGGGATCGCCGCAGCAACCCCATCTTTCAGTCGATAGTTTAAGTGCAATTCTTCACAATGTGCTTCATTATATATTCATTACAAATTCATATTAATTTCTAGACGTTTTTCTATTTTCAAAGAGGTACCGGTGTTTGTCAATATAGTTGTCGCATTTAGTTACTTTAGTATTTTGAGAAATGTCATCAATCACCGTGTTTATTCAAGACTACCGCGCTACGCTTGCTGGCCTGGTGATTTGAATCGAAAGGAAAA
>NZ_JBHHJU010000063.1:0-2967 GCF_042136325.1 Neobacillus sp. KR4-4 | reverse complement strand
CTCGTCGGGCTCATAACCCGAAGGTCGCAGGTTCAAATCCTGTCCCCGCAATTGGTCTGGTAGTTCAGTTGGTTAGAATGCCTGCCTGTCACGCAGGAGGTCGCGGGTTCGAGTCCCGTCCAGACCGTACTTTTATCCCCAGTAGGCAACTGCTGTTGATATAGATTTTGTGTGGCTCAGTAGCTCAGTTGGTAGAGCAAAGGACTGTAAATCCGCTCCCTCAGGGTTCGGCGGTTCGAATCCGTCCCCCTCCACCATGTATAGGGGTATAGTTTAAAGGTAGAACGAAGGTCTCCAAAACCTTTGGTGTGGGTTCAATTCCTACTACCCCTGCCAAATGATTTTATAATGGCGGTTGTGGCGAAGTGGTTAACGCATCGGATTGTGGTTCCGACATTCGTGGGTTCGATTCCCATCAGCCGCCCCATTTATTTTATAAATTATTGGGCTATAGCCAAGCGGTAAGGCATCGCACTTTGACTGCGACATGCGTTGGTTCAAATCTAGCTAGCCCAGCCATACTTAAAGGCAGCATAGCCAAGTGGTAAGGCAGAGGTCTGCAAAACCTTTATCCCCGGTTCAAATCCGGGTGCTGCCTCCAATTTAAGAAATGCGGGTGTAGTTTAGTGGTAAAACCTCAGCCTTCCAAGCTGATGTTGTGAGTTCGATTCTCATCACCCGCTCCACATAAATATGGGCCTATAGCTCAGCTGGTTAGAGCGCACGCCTGATAAGCGTGAGGTCGATGGTTCGAGTCCATTTAGGCCCACCATATTGTTCCGCAGTAGCTCAGTGGTAGAGCTATCGGCTGTTAACCGATCGGTCGTAGGTTCGAGTCCTACCTGCGGAGCCAAAAATGCGCCTTTAGCTCAGCTGGATAGAGCATACGCCTTCTAAGCGTAGGGTCAGAGGTTCGAATCCTCTAAGGCGCATAAAAAAACAAATTCAAAAAACGCTTATCTGGGGCTGTTGACAAAATGGGGAAGGAGCTTCGCTCCCTCCCCATTTTGTCTCAATAATCGAAATTCATTAGTTAATACCCTCTTTATTTTCCTTTTTTAGTGCTAATTCATTACCTTTATCATTCGTTTTAGGTTTAATGCCAACGCTGAAAAGAGACATTGTTCATGAATTTTTTCAATGCCCCTTTTATAGGTTTTATAAAGGTTGTGTTTTGTTTTCATGGTTCCGAAGGAACCTTCGCACCAAACTCTTCTTAGCTTTTGAACCAGTTTGTATTCATTTGTTTTTGCCCTCTTAATATTTTCTTCTAATAACTCATGTGCAATAGGACGAGAAATAGTTCTCCTACTTGCAGTCTTTCCAAAACATTTTTCTCTAAAAGGGCAGACTTTACAGTCTTTGGTTTTCGCTGAATATGTCTTATAATACTGTTCACCCTTACTCATTAAATGAGTAAAGGTAAGCACTTTTTGATTTGGGCAAGTATAAGTATCTGTTTCTCTGTTATAAAAAAAATCACGGTAGGAAGTCGTATCAAAAGCATTGTCATACTTAATTGGACTAATATATCCAGTTATTTCAAGAGTTTTTAATCCATGATGAATTGGAGTTGTGTCGTATCCTCGGTCTGCTCCAACACTTTTAATATCTAATTCAAACTTGTCTTGAATAACCTTTAATCTTTCAACGAAGGGTTCACAATCATTTATGTTTCCTGGGCTCGGATGAATATCTACTATAATCCCGTTTTTTGTATCAATACTGGTGTGAGCTAAGTAATGAGGACCTGTTGGCTTTCCAGGACGACTTAACACACCAGCGTCAGAATCTGTTTTTACAACGGAGATTGTTTCAGTAGATGGACCTTTTGGCTTTCTCCCCCGTTTTTTCGTTCCAGTTTCTTTCCTTTTTTCCTCTAATTCTTTTTCAATTTTCTTTGCTTCTAATTCAAGAGTATTTAAATATTGAGATGGAGTCTTTTCCACTGTTACCTTTTCAACTTTACTCTTTGAGGCACTAGCTTTGATATGGGTTGAATCAGTTACTATAACTTCTCCAGTAACTAATCCTTTCTCCATACAAAGTTTTACTATATGATCAAAAATTTCTTGAAAAACTGTACTATCCTTAAATCTTCTCCGTCGATTCTGACTAAATGTGGAGTGGTCAGGTACAGGATCAGTTAAATCAAGTCCTAAAAACCATCGATAGGCTATATTTAAATTAACTTCTTGTTCTAGCTCTCGTTCGGAATCAACATTATAAAGATAACCAATTAGTAACATCTTAAATAAAAGCACAGGATCAAGGGATTTCCTGCCGTGTTTTGAATAATACATTTCCATTTTGTTATATATAAAAGAAAAGTCAATTTTTTCATTAATTTGGCGGAGTATATGATTTGAAGGAACAAAGGTATTTAAATCAATAAACTCCATTCTACTTTGATAATCATCTTTACGACCCATCATAGAAATTCCCCCAATAAAAAAACCTGTATAGAATAAAGTTCTACACAGGTTTTCAAATTTCCTATTAGAATGTCAACAGCCCCATCTTAGCGTTTTTTTTTTGTACTTTTTAACAACTCACGCAATCATTTATGAAGGAATCCGGGTTATATTGCTGGAATTGACTCGAGAGTATGATGCTTTTAAAAACTTCTTTATATGTTTAAAACTTTTTTCAAAAAGAAGTTGACTTACATGCGGATTATTTGTTATAGTATTATTTGTCGCTGAGGCGGCGAGGTTAATTTCAAAAAAAGTTGACATCTATGAGGCGAAGTGTTATAGTTAATTTCGCTGTCGCTAATTAAAGTGATATATTGTTCTTTGAAAACTAAACAAACAAAATCGTGCAAACAAACAATATTTATCGTGTTTCTTCTATTAATATAGTAAGAACACGAGCCAACGTAACAAATGAGCTAATCAACTTTCTTGGAGAGTTTGATCCTGGCTCAGGACGAACGCTGGCGGCGTGCCTAATACATGCAAGTCG
>NZ_JBHHJU010000062.1:0-3364 GCF_042136325.1 Neobacillus sp. KR4-4 | reverse complement strand
AACTCTCCAAGAAAGTTGATTAGCTCATTTGTTACGTTGGCTCATGTTCTAACTATATATAATAGAAGAAACACGATTAATATTGTTTGTTTGCACGATTTTGTTTGTTTAGTTTTCAAAGAACAATCTTGTTTGTCAGAAGCGACATTTGTTATTATATCAACTCTCTATCATTATGTCAATATAATAATTTATCTTTTTTTGAAATCACTTTTAACGAATTAACTTCCGTTACAAGCAACTTTCATATCATAACACTGTCGGTTTACTTGTGCAACAAAAAGTTTTTCTTTTTTCTCCTTCCTTCTACTGAGACGGTTCTTATGTTTCTTTTAGCAGAATAATGTCAACCAGAATCGTTCCCTTGGTCACAAAAAAGAGAGGTTTCTAATTAGATAGAAACACTCCCTATTAAAATTACGAACATGTACATTTAAATACGCAGCAAAAACTTCTGCATCTTTTGCGTTCATGATAATCATCTTTTTGCTTATCATGTTGAGTATCCTTTTCTTTTCCCTTAAACCCCCACCAAATGACGGATGGGCGGCATTCGTATTTTTCCTTACAATCCATAATCCATTTTCCTCCTACAAAAATGATTTATTTATATATAGTTTATTAAGAGCAAGAAAAATGGGTTGGACGAACACCCTGCCCGGATCCTTTTTCTAGAAAATTCACCGAGCGGTTTCTCATGTTTTTTACTGGGATTAATGAAAACACCAGAACCAGCCCATCCCATCTCCAAGAGGATGACAGCGCATTCATTCATATAACCTTTTATTTGTAAAGGCTTTCAGTCGAAGATTCATATTACTGTCACATTTATTGTGAAATTATTCACAATCTAGTGTTATACTAATCTCATCAAGTTATTAATTACCAAAAATCACTAATAGATAGTGCAAGTTAAAACCCACTAATAAAGGAGATTGATCATTATGGAAAACAGAAATAAAAAAGTAAACCGGGTTGTCTTAGTTGGAACTGGTGCAGTCGGTTGTAGTTATGCCTATTCTATGATTAATCAAGGAGTTGCGGAAGAATTAGTTCTCATTGATGTGAACGAGTCTAAATCAGAAGGCGAGGCAATGGACCTTAACCACGGAATCCCATTTGCACCATCACCTATCCATGTTTGGAGCGGTTCTTATCAAGATTGTGCACAGGCCGACTTAGTTGTAATTACCGCAGGCTTAGCACAAAAGCCTGGTGAAACACGCTTGGAGTTAGTGGAAAAGAACACGAAAATTTTCAAACAAATCGTAAAAAACATTATGGCAAGTGGATTTGACGGTATCTTCTTGGTCGCAACAAACCCTGTCGACATTTTAACCTACGTGACTTGGAAAGAGTCCGGGCTGCCGAAAGAACGTGTGATTGGTTCTGGTACCGTCCTAGATTCTGCGCGTCTCCGCTTTGCGCTTGGTCAGCATTTCAACATGGACACCAGAAACGTTCATGCTTATATCATTGGTGAACACGGAGATACTGAACTTCCCGTTTGGAGCCGTGCCGCAGTGGGTGTCGAACGACTGGAAGAGCTCCCAGCTGAAAAACTAAACAAAGAATCTTTAGAAGAAATTTTCGTGAATGTCCGTGATGCTGCTTATCACATTATTGAGCGAAAAGGTGCAACGTACTATGGAATCGGAATGTCTCTCGTTCGAATTACGAAGGCCATTTTAAATAATGAAAACTGTATCCTGACAGTTTCTTCTTATCTAGATGGACATTATAGACAAAATGATGTGTTTATCGGGGTGCCTGCAGTCATTAACCGCGGCGGAATCCGTGAAGTCCTTGAAATTGAGTTAAATGAAAAAGAAAAAGAACAATTTTGCCACTCCGTTAACGTATTAAAGGAAACGATGAAACCCGTAATCTAGGCATTGCTGCAAGCACTCCATTTTTTCAATGAAAAGATGAAATCACTAATGAAAGCAGATGAAGATATGGAAACGATCAATCATACAAAAAAAGGTTATTTTATGATGGCGGTATTGTGGCTGGCTTATGTAACCTTTGCCATGAACTGGGTGGCGGGCTCTTCATTGACCCCACAAATAACCGAAACGTTTTTCGGTGGGCCGGTGGATCCTATTATATCTCAATTAGTGAATTATTCGATTACGACCGCACGTGTATTTGCGAACATCTTAGCAGCGCTAGTGCTCATGAAATTAGGGCCGAAAAAAGCAGCAGGCACAGCAATTGGCCTGTTAATGATGGGACTTGTTGCGATTTACCTGCCTAATTACTGGGCCTATACCGCAGCCCGGATGGTCATGGCCGTAGGTGGCTCGATGGTGATTGTCTACATGAACCCCATCGTCGCTCACTATGTTAAAAATTCAAATGTAAAACTGCGCATTAATGCGGCCAATACCGTTGCTTATAATGCGGGGGCCTTTATTGTTGCCGTCTTATTTACGGTTTTTGCTAAGCAAATGGTGGCCAACTGGCGTTTAACCTTAACGTTATTTGCTTCGTTAACGATTTTGTTTTTTATCGGCTGGCTTTGGAAAGCAGAAACCTTTGAAACAAGAGAAACTGGTGGAAAATCTGAAAAATATGGGTACAGAGACGCTCTTAAGGACGGATTCCTTTGGCGCTACGGTCTAGCGTTCGCTTCCTTTTTAACGCTGTATGTATTATCGCTAGTAAGCTTTAAAGCCATATTTGATCAATATACCTTGTTAAACGGCTCGGTTACGAACCTATTAATCTCAGGTTTCGGTATACTCGGTACCTTTGCAGGGATTCGAATCGGGAATAAAGGGGTACCGCGGAAACCGATTCTCCTATTTTCAGGTATCGTCATGGTGGGAGCCTTTGCCCTAGCGCTCGTTTTTGCAAATAAAGTTCCGTTACTCTCTTACACGCTCATTTCAATCTCTGGATTTGCGATGTATATCCAGTACCCAATCTTTTTGAATCTGCCCCATGAATTAAAAGGGATGACGCCACAAAGATTGACAATTATGTTCGGCTTATTCTGGGCCATCGCCTATGCGGGCCAAACCATTGCGACGATCGTGTGGAGCTTTATCTTAGGCGCTTCCGGATACACGGCCGCCATGATCTTCTTTATCGCCGTGTCTAGTTTGTACATCTTCTTGGTGGCAACCTTTCCGGAAACGAGGAAGCACGATATCGTTGCGAGGAAAGCAGCGTAAATCAATATAGTGTACCGAATTTCTTTTTACACAATTATATGGACTCAATCAAACAAGTCAAGCCCATTATTATGTGTAAATTCATTCCTGATGAAAAACAATGTTAAGCAGCTGATTTATTTTTGGTGTACTGGAAGGGGGGTACCCCCCTTCCAGTACACCAAAAATTCGCGCTTCGCGGT
>NZ_JBHHJU010000061.1:0-3446 GCF_042136325.1 Neobacillus sp. KR4-4 | reverse complement strand
AATTATCGAAAGTTTTTGTTTATGGAAAGATATCTCTAATTAAGCGTAGGATTCTTGGTTGTAACCACAAATATCTTTCCATAATATTCAAAAATTCCTATCTACAAAATTCCTCCAGCCACTTTAATAAATCTGTATCATGATCCCAAACAGGAGTATCTTGCGACACAACCTCCATATATGCGTCTTCTAATGCCTTTCTTTTTATTTCTGTATTTGCTCTTAAATATATATCAGTTGTAGATACATTTACATGTCCTAGTAAATCCCTTATATAAATAAGGTTTACACCAGCCTCCAATAAATGCATTGCTTTCGTATGCCTGATCATATGAGGATGAAGTCTGTCAGAGAATAGAACATCTGAATGAGTTTCCTTTGCCTGTTTTAAATACTTTTCTAAAATGTATGTTATTCCAGGCCTTGTAAATGGGCGTCTATTACTATTATAGAAAAGTGGATAATCTTGTTTTCCATTTTCCGATAGTTTGTTTTCTTTCATGTAATTCTCCAACAGAACTCTTGTTTTATCCATAATAGGTACACTTCTTCGTTTATTTCCTTTGCCAGTTAAAGTAATTGTGGCTGGCTTCGCAAGTCTGATATCTCTTGTTTTTAAATCAATTAATTCTTGTACTCGTGCCCCTGTATCATATAGAGTAGCCATTAATGTCAAATCACGACGCCCTCTCTTCTCATTAGTATCAGGTTGTTCTAATATATACCTTAAAGATTCCTGCGAGAGAAATTCAACTGTCCTTATTTGTCTTTTTTTAAAGGGAATTCCTAATATTTTTTGACATTCAAATATATTTTCAGGGTGTTCAGACTGTGCATAACGAAAGAAACTATGGATTGCTGCTAGTCTTTGATTACGAGTATTAATTCCGACGTTACGTGATTTTTCAAGCCAAAGGAGAAAATCTCTAATTTTTTCTGCTTTTATTTTTTTAAATGTAAGGTGCTCCGGTTTAATATTTAATTCAAAATCAAAAAATAGTAACACCTGTTTAAAAGTATCCCTATAAGACTTTATTGTATTGACGCTAACATTACGTTGGCTTGGCAGATAATCGGAAAGGAATCGTGTGAGTGTTCTGGCAAAATCAGTCTGTTTCACTGAACGATACCTCCGGTATTATGGTTGAAAAGTTCTGTTCAACTGATGCTATAATTTTTGGATATAAATCAGCAGTTAGTCTTAAGTAATGTTGTGTACCTCTTAAATCAACATGTCCTAAAAATGCAGAAAGATAGGGAAGGAGATTTGTAATATCTTCTTCATTTAAGACCCATTTTTTCAAACAATGGACGGCAAAAGTGTGCCTAAAATCATGAAGTCTTGGTCCCTTTCCACTATGGGATATTCCAGCCTTCCATAATATCTCTCTAAATAGTTTATATATAGTACTTT
This sequence comes from Neobacillus sp. KR4-4, assembly GCF_042136325.1. Taxonomy (NCBI): domain Bacteria; kingdom Bacillati; phylum Bacillota; class Bacilli; order Caryophanales; family Bacillaceae; genus Neobacillus; species Neobacillus sp. KR4-4. The sequence continues at coordinate 2,032 of NZ_JBHHJU010000061.1, read as the reverse complement.
CCTTATAATGTCCTCCGTAAGGAGATTGGAATAAATAATTATCACTGGACTCTATGTGATGAGTTTCTTTTACATACAAACGACAACGCTTCGTCAATGTATCTGTCATTGGAACTTTTCGTTCTTTTCCAAATTTCGCATCTCGAATGAATAAAGTCCCATTACCCAAATCAACATCTTTAAGTTTTAAATTCAAGGCTTCTGAAATCCGGAGGCCACAACCATATAACATACGGAACAGAAAAGGTAAGGTCAGATGTCTGTTGGGAGAAACATCTGAAAAAGGATACATGTCGCATGTGGTAAAAATGTTCTTCAATTCTATTTCAGAAAAAATGTATGGAACATAAGAATATCTATCAATCGAAATAGTGGCAGCTGGAAAAATGTATGCCTCATACCCAAGACGAACCATATATTTAGCGAGCCCTCGTATGATAGAGATTCTTCCATTTCTAGTACTGACAGTCTCATTTGGCCTTTTTTCTGTCCAAAGAAATACTAATTCTTTCGGAAGTTTTATATCTCTTAAGTTTTCATTGGCAGCCAAAGTGTCAAATTGATTCAAAAGAGAAGATCCTTTTATATACTTATAGCCGACAGATGTCTTTTCCTCAATGTATCCATCAATTAGTGGACCAAGAATACTTTGAAACACTACAGATTCCTTAGACATTCTTAAGCACCTCCTCTGGATCAATGGCACATTTCCTTAACCCATCCATTCCTGTATGTAGATAGACATTGGTAGATTTAGAATTAAAATGTCCTAGGATCTCAGAGATTACTGGCAATGGTGTTCCCTGCTCAAGCAAAGTACTCGCAAGAGTATGACGAAGCGAATGTAACCCTTGCCTTTTGCCATCAGGAACTTTAATTCCAGAAAGTCTAGTATATTTTGTAATGATATTATGAAGATTAGCGTCTCTTCCAAAGGCCTCAAAGGGTGCATTCATCCGAATAAAAACGAAAGGAGATTTACTAATAGGACGCCCATTTTTTATGTAATCAATTAATGCCCAACCAATATCATTTAATATTGGATATGACGCGATATTCTTTGTTTTATTTTGTTTTATTTCTATCGTTTTTGATTGCCAGTTTAAATCCGATAACTTCAAGGATTTGATGTCACCAACCCTAATTCCAAGTTTGGCGACCAGAAGCAGAATCGCATAATCTCTCTTTCCGGTTGGATTCCCTCTGTCAATACTTTTCAACATACGAATAACATCATCTTTATTCCAGACAGAAGGAACAGGTGGATAATAATATTTACTCTGTTTGGGAACTTTTAAAGATAAATCTTCATCCGTGTATTGGTTAACATAAAGAAATCTTAAATAAACCCTAAGAGCTGTTAAGATTGATGCAATACTTTTTTCATGATACTTATAAATTGTTTTTACATAATCAGAAATTATCTTTGCTGTAATATCATTCGATTTTTGAACATTTCTACTGTCAAGATAATCTATGAAAAAGAACAAACGCTGCATACGTGTACGTAAACCTCTTTTGGAGTATTCGTTAATTTCGCATTCCATTTCATAGGCAATGAGTTCTGATTCAAATTGTGGTGGTTTAACATATCCTGGTTTTTTTACAATCCTTCGGATAAACACACCATGAAGCTGATAATCGCCTAGAACTCTAATTCTTCTAATGGGACCTTTGAGTCCTTTAGGCATAGCCTCCTGATAATAGTTAACAGGACAATTGTAAGTTTCCTCCAAAAAGTCTTTTCCTAACGCTTCAGAAAAAAAGATTTCACCCCTTGCTTTTGCAAATGAAATTACTCTTTTGTAAAAAGCACGATGTCCACAAATAGTGTTATATGCATAATTTAGCCTTTCTAATTCAGATAAAACATTTGAAACTAATTCTTCAATGGGAATTTGATTCTCCATATGGCACCTCCTAGATTTAATACATCTATTGTGAGGTGTTATGGAAAGAAATAAACGTATATATCAATTCAAATAGGGCATATACACTTATTTCTTTCCATAAACTAAAACTTTCGATAATT
>NZ_JBHHJU010000060.1:0-4574 GCF_042136325.1 Neobacillus sp. KR4-4 | reverse complement strand
GCTAGTAAGAACCCTGAAAGATGATCAGGTTGATAGGTCAGAGGTGGAAGCGTGGTAACATGTGGAGCTGACTGATACTAATCGTTCGAGGACTTAACCAATTTTAAGGTGAACTCAAGTTTACAAACTTCTTCAGCATTATCTAGTTTTGAGGGAATGAAGCCTCAAATAGTCTGGCAGCATTGGCGAGAAGGTCACACCCGTTCCCATACCGAACACGGAAGTTAAGCTTCTCAGCGCCGATGGTAGTTGGGACACGCGTCCCTGTGAGAGTAGGACGTTGCCAGGCGGTTTCTTAAATTTTAAACCTATATGCCGGGGTAGCTCAATTGGTAGAGCAACTGACTTGTAATCAGTAGGTTGGGGGTTCAAGTCCTCTCGCCGGCACCATGCTTCTTAATTATTGGAATTACATCAGCGGAAGCATACTTAATATAATATGCGGGTGTGGCGGAATTGGCAGACGCACCAGACTTAGGATCTGGCGCCGCAAGGCGTGGGGGTTCGACTCCCTTCACCCGCACCAAGTTTTTTTACGAAGTAAAATAAACAAAGTTTTTTGCGATAGCAAAATAACTTACCATAATTTGCGGAAGTAGTTCAGTGGTAGAACACCACCTTGCCAAGGTGGGGGTCGCGGGTTCGAATCCCGTCTTCCGCTCCATGATATTGCCGGGGTGGCGGAACTGGCAGACGCACAGGACTTAAAATCCTGCGGTAGGTGACTACCGTACCGGTTCGATTCCGGTCCTCGGCACCACAAAATAATTAAATTCATTTGCGCCCTTAGCTCAGCTGGATAGAGTGTTTGACTACGAATCAAAAGGTCGGGAGTTCGAATCTCTCAGGGCGCATTTTTTATCGGGAAGTAGCTCAGCTTGGTAGAGCACTTGGTTTGGGACCAAGGGGTCGCAGGTTCGAATCCTGTCTTCCCGACCATTCTTCTAATAACTTATGGGGTCTTAGCTCAGCTGGGAGAGCGCCTGCTTTGCACGCAGGAGGTCAGGGGTTCGATCCCCCTAGACTCCACCAATTACTTTAAAGACGATATTATGGCGGTGTAGCTCAGCTGGCTAGAGCGTACGGTTCATACCCGTAAGGTCGGGGGTTCGATCCCCTCCGCCGCTACCAATTAAGATTTTTTAATTATTATAATGGAGGAATACCCAAGTTTGGCTGAAGGGATCGGTCTTGAAAACCGACAGGCGGGTAACACCGCGCGGGGGTTCGAATCCCTCTTCCTCCTCCAGTTTTATCATTTGTTTTTTATATGTGGAGGGGTAGCGAAGTGGCTAAACGCGGCGGACTGTAAATCCGCTCCCTCCGGGTTCGGCGGTTCGAATCCGTCCCCCTCCACCATTTAGGGGCATAGTTTAAAGGTAGAACTAAGGTCTCCAAAACCTTCAGTGTGGGTTCGATTCCTACTGCCCCTGTTGAATATTGTCCACTAAAATTTCATAGCTTTATTTATGAAATTTTTATTATGCCGGTGTGGCGGAATTGGCAGACGCGCACGACTCAAAATCGTGTTCCGTGAGGAGTATCGGTTCGACCCCGATCACCGGTATCAAAATGCAGATGCATCAAGACTTTCAACGATTTCGTTGGAAGTCTTTTTGTTTTGTTTACAAATTCAAAATCTGATGCCTTGAATCTTATGCCATGGAGGGATATTGGATGAAAAGAAGGGGAGTTTTATCAGAAGAAGAGTTAGTAATAGTTCAGAAAAACAGAACTGATGAAGAAGCCTTTGAAGAGTTTTTCAAGGATTGTTATCTAAGGAATCTACGACCATCAACAATTAATTATTACAAGAATGAATTTCATGCTGCTAAAAAAATTATTCCAAAACAATTAGTTGATTGGGAGCAAGCAGACATTGAAAGTCTAATATTCCAAAGCAAAGAACTAATGACAATTACTTCAATCAATACAAGACTTAGAGCACTAAGAGCATTTTATAATTTTCTAGTAAGTAGGAAGTTTCTTAAGAAAAATCCAATGAAAAACATAAAGCTTCTAAGAGATAGACAAAAAGAAATTGAGACATTAGACAACCATGAAATTGAGAAGCTAATAAAAGTAATTAGGAAGCAAAGGACATTTGTTTCTTTTAGAGATGAAGTAATTATGTTGGTATTCTTAGATACTGGTATCAGACTTTCTGAATTGACAGGAATTAGAATGGAAGATGTTCGAGGGAATAAAATAATTGTCAGACTTACAAAGAATTTGTTTGAGAGAACAGTTTACTTATCAGAATTCACTCAAGAGCAGCTTGAAAGATACATTCAGATTAGAGGAAATCTCAGTACAGAAAAATTGTTTGTTAACAGAGATAATCATGAATTAAATCGACACAGCATCCAAACAAGATTTCAAAAGTACGGTAAAGAAGCAGGTATTTCTAAGAGAGTTAGTCCACACTCATTCAGACATACTATGGCAAAAAGAATGATTATGATGGGAGTGGATGCATTCAGCTTAATGACTCTTCTTGGCCATAGTGATATGACGATCACAAAGAAGTACGTTAATTTGTGGGGAACAGATATTGAAATGAAGCATAAGAAACATGGAGCTTTAAAAGGGCTAAAATTATAAAACTTCAATTTTACGAACTGGTGTTCGGTGTATTAAAATAATAAAAGAGGGGTGGATTCGCGGTCCATAACCCCTCAAGACAAATCTAGCAGAAGATAGACTCCTACATAATAATATTAACAACTTTTTCTTCTGTGTCAAGGAGAGAAGAGCATGGAAAACTTTATCAACAATACTACTCAGCCATTTACAACATTTATGAACGATTTTCTTCAAAAAAGAACAATTTTTGAAAAGTCATCCACTAAGCTAACTTACATGTATCTGTTTTCTTTAAGAAATTGTTCAATGATTTTTCCTTCTCATGAAACAATTGCAGTAGCGACTTGTTCATCGCCATCAACAGTAAAACGTACTCTTAAAGAACTCGAAAAGTTAGGATTATTAGAAGTTAGACCAAGACCTGGATTTACTTCAGTTTACGTTCTAAATGACTATCGAGAGGTAGTTCAAAATGAGCTAGACCATATTAAGCTAGTCCAAAATGAACCAACAGCGCAGGTCAAAATGAACTGCGAGGTAGTTCAAAATGAACCACTAAAACTAAAAAATAAAAATAAAACTATTAAAAATAAAAATAGTAGTAGAGAGTTAATTGAAAATCAATTAAAGGATAAATATACTAAAGCACCATTTGAAGAAGTGAAAGAACAAGTACTCAATGATGATACTTTAATTATTGAAACAGACAATCAATATAAGTCTATACTTGAGTATCGATTAAAGAATTGGAAGCGAACTAAAGTAAAGAATAAACCAGTTAGAAAAGAACTATTACCTTCTTGGTTCAATAATAATGAAGAAGTTCAAGTTAAAATGACTTCGGAAGAGATCAAAGAGAAGAAAGCAGCCATTCTAGATAAACTCAAAAAATTTAATAAAAGGGATTAACCGGGATAGCCTTCAGAAGTCACAGAATGACCGTGGTTGAATCAGCTTTGAGAGATAATATTAAATTATTATCTCTTATTTTTTTGTCTTTAGAATTAATTTTAAATTTTTTTCTGATTTGCTTTACGTTCGTTATAACGTCCCTATAATACCTTCGTAACAAGAAATCAAACAAAACAAATTTACGGAGGTCATTTATTATGACAGAAATGAAAAACTTTAACGCAAAAAATATTACGGTGGCAGACTTTGAACGAGCAGACAGAATTTTTCGTGAGAGAGATTATAACTATGAAGTTAACATTAGTATTTTATTTCAATTGCGTTCATTAATTAATAACGATATTCGTTATGCAGAAAATAAGAAGCAAAAATTCTTCGAAGCAATGCAACGTCATGATGTTAGAGTATTCAAACGACCAGAAGATGACTATCCTATTCATATCGGGGGCAGAATGATGCAAGAGTACTTAGAAGTTCTGAGGAAAATCAAATCTTTAGGCGGTACCGAATTCGATGAATACTGGAGTGAATGATCGAGCTTAGTGTTCGGTCTTTTATCAAGTATTGTCGGGCAAGTTTTGAATTCTAACAAATCTATATAAATCACGGTTATGGTATTTAGCTCTGGCTTTATGGTTCCTCGGTTTATCAAGATAGCCATTATTTTTTAGAGTCCATTGTACCGCTCCCTCGCACATAATGTTGTTTTCCTTTGACCATTTGACAGCTTCTTTATATGTTGCAAATCTCCGAGTAATCTCTTCAGAGCCATCTTCCGTTTTTTTTAGGCAAATTACTGGTGCCGTTTTTCTCATTGTAATCAACTCCTTTTGCTTGTAGTATTTTATCATAATTTGTTCCTTTGTTCGATTATCATAAAATCAATATTTTATTATTCAAAAGCAAAAGGACCATTAAGGTCCTAGAACAGCTTCTTCAACTAACGCACCCGTTCGTATTATAAGGTTAACCAGATAAGAAAATATTTCTGGTTGACCTTTATTTATATGGTCTTATTATAACAGTAGCCAGGGTAGAACGTCCGCACCCGTGGGACTTTGATCCCGTCAAGTAAA
>NZ_JBHHJU010000006.1:0-228308 GCF_042136325.1 Neobacillus sp. KR4-4 | reverse complement strand
CCTCAAGATGAGATTTCCCATAGCGCAAGCTAGTAAGAACCCTGAAAGATGATCAGGTTGATAGGTCAGAGGTGGAAGCGTGGTAACATGTGGAGCTGACTGATACTAATCGTTCGAGGACTTAACCAATTTTAAGGTGAACTCTGAGTTTACAAACTTCTTCAGCATTATCTAGTTTTGAGGGAATGAATCCTCAAATAAAATAGTCTGGCAGCAATGGCGAGAAGGTCACACCCGTTCCCATACCGAACACGGAAGTTAAGCTTCTCAGCGCCGATGGTAGTTGGGACACGCGTCCCTGTGAGAGTAGGACGTTGCCAGGCACAAAAAGGGACAGCTGAAGCGCTGTCCTTTTTTGTTATGACCTGGAAAAAAAGATGGATTTATCTTTCTAACTAACATTCTCAATATAAATGCATTTATTATAGTCCATTAATCGGATGCGCAGCTTATCGTTGCGCCTTAATCGATGACCTGTCTCCGCGTCAATCAACTCATTTCCCATTTCAATTGAACAGTTCGACTTATTGATAATTAGTAATGTATTATCAGTAATTGGAACAAATGTAATTTTATCAATTTCATTAAACTCAGAATCAAGTGAAACCAATTCTTTAAGACGGAATTCTCCCTTAAAGGATTTCAACTTCTTAATTTGTGGTTCTATACGTTCCTCTGTATTACCATCCTCGATCTCCACTACAATTTGACCACTAAAGCCACGATTTTCCTTCCTTTTTTTTGCAATAAAAATCAAGATAAGCGTTACAAGAAGTATAGCCCCCGCCACCGTAAGGATAATATAAATCCACGGATACCGCTGCTGCCCTTCTTTTGCGTGTGGAATATCTGTCGCGCTAGTTTTAAGTTTAGGCGTATTTCTCTCCATTTTCTTTGAAAGTGGGGCAACGGTCGTCTGTGAATTATTGCTAAACACAAGTTTAATGTCAATTTTATCTTTTGGAAAGCCTTTTACTTTAAGGATCCAATCCCCCTTGACAGGATTCAATAATTTTAAAATGGAGTAGTTCTTAGATTTCGATAATAGGATATTGTCCGAAGGCAGGGGATGCATCTTTTCTGCTGGATCATAAATTTTGAGTTCCACTGGTTTGTTTGAAACAAGTGAAATGTTTGCCTCTAGAACATTCTCATTCGGAATTTTTATTATAATATCCTGATATTCTTCTTTTGCAGATAGATCTTTTACAGGAACTACTTTTAACTTTAAATGATTGGCGAATATTTCACGGAGGATTCCGGGTAAATCATTCGCATTACTTGTTTCGAAAAATTTCCCGTTAGTACTTGCGGCAATGTTTTGGAGGACCTCCTTATTAAGCTTCCCGTTAGCGTTTAAGCCAATTACATAAATCGGGTATCTCTGTGCTTTAGCTTCAGTCACTGCCTGAGCAAGGTCAGCATCGGCCTGCTTAAGCGTTTTTCCCTTATTTGACAGCAAATCATTGTTACCATCTGCGAGTAATACAATGATGGGAAGATAGTTCTTTTCATGGTTTTTATTAAGGACGTTGACCGCCTCTTTTACCCCTACGGAAATATCAGTAGCAGGATACTTTTTGAGAGAATCAATGTGGGCTTTTAAGGTTTCTTTGTCCTTTTCTGTACGGATTTTGACGAGGTCCTTCTTGCTGCGGACCTCATCAGAGTATGAAATGACCGCAATTTTGTCCCGATTAAGTGAAGACATATCTATAAACATCTTCATTGCTTCGTTACTTACCTTATTTGGATCACTAGTGAGCATGGATTTACTGACATCTACGACTAGAACACCTTCCATTTGAGAAACGGAATTTACTGGGCCTTCCACTGCATCTGCATGGAGAGCAGCACTAGAAAACATCGGAATAAGAAAAAGTATAAACATGAAAAAATATCTTATTATATTTTTTACCATCTATCTAACCTCCAATGGCAGGAATAAGTATTGTTGTTTAATGAGAAAAATTTGTTCGTTATATAATACATTTTACATCAGAACCACAAATAACCTAAGTATTATTGTAAAAAAAGAGATGAATTAATTGTCGACAATTTTCGCATTGGTGTCAGGCACCGGCAGTTTCAAAAATTTACATTTCCCCTGAAAATCTACTTTTGTATTACAATAAAGGCCAGTCCCGAAAGAGACCGGCCTTTAAGTAGCAATTATTCTTTACTAGAGATGGTGATAAATTTATTAAAGATGCCAATCGATGTAACGGTTCCAAATCCTACTTCGGAAAAGTCAGTTTTGTAGATGGTGAAAATAAAATAGTCTTTCTGTGTAGTTCCGGCATCGAAAATAGATTCCCCTGCTAGAGATAAAACTCCTTTTTCAATCAAGCTCGAAGATTTATCCATTGTCTTGTGATTAACCCAGTCGATATAGGCAGAACGTTTAGGATTTGTTGTTGCTAAAACATAGATAAGCACGATTAAAATAATGATAGGAACAATACGTTTCATTGAGCAAGACTCCTAACTTTTTAAAAGATTAATGGGAAATAATATACTGACTTATCTATGATTGCTTGTACAAGCATATGTTAGCCCGACATGAAAAATCACTGAAACTTTCTGATTACTTGGAAAAATAATATGGATGCTTATTAACTATTAATATGCTAAATTAATACTAACATCTATTATGAAAATGAGGGGATTAATTCGTGACGAGAAAATGGAAGTGGACGGTTTTCTGTTTCTTATTCCTGCTTTTTATGAATGCGTTGGGAATCATTGCAGTTAAGATTTTGGGCAGGTAAGGGGGAAACGGGATTTCTCCGCGAAATTTTGCAGGTAGGGAATGATGGGGATGACAACAAATTTAACCAAACCGATTTCAAAAAAACTACTATTTTCCATACTTATTGTCACATTTGGTGCGGAAATTCTCCTCTATCTTACTCGTTACAGCTATTTGGCCAGTACATTATATGATGCGGTCATGGTATCCTCGTTTTTTATCGGCTGGAAGCTTTATGGCAGGCTTGGAGGCGAGCGGGCTCATCTAAAAAGTCCGCGCCAGCATATGCTTCAATTCACTGGAGCCTTTTTGATTTTTTTCCTGGGAAGCTCGTTTGTTAATGTCTATTCAAGTCTTACTTTTGAAGATTTTAACGAGGATTATAATCAATATGTTCAAGAGTACAAGGAGTCGCAGGTCATTGATGGGGATGGGAATGAATCGGAAGTTCCTGCCCTTCAAGAGCAAACGATAGGGGACTTTTTTGGAAAAATAGATTCGATTGGTACGGATATTTATAATGATCTATTAGCTGGCCTGGAAGAAGTTTGGCGGCTTGCTTATATGATTCTATTGCTTTTTGTTTTTAAACAGGTGTTTCCACGGCGCTGGGAGAGGGGATCAAGGGATGTTTTCCTTATGGCAGCATTGTTTATCACTTCTATTCTTTTCGGGATTGATCATACACTCGATACTGAACAGCCATGGGCGAATCGCATCGGGGCGATCGTAACCTTCGCCAATATGGGCTTTTTGTTTGGGGTGATTCTTTTATGGACGCGGAACCTTTGGTTGACGGTTATTGTCCATGCTGTATATGACATAACGGCTACACTCTCATGGTCCTATATCGATTATGCAGTGGAATATTTTACGTTGGGTATTTTACTGATTCATGTGTGTCTTGTTATTTTTGGAAAAATACATCAAAAACGATCCTTGCAACAGATTGTCACAGTTCAGGAAGAACAGTTGGAAGGGTTGTCGCAAAAGGTAGAATAAAAGGAAAGAGGCTTCCGTATTGCGGCGGCCTCTTTTCTTTTAATTTTTTAGAGAATAGGATTTGGAGTTTATCCAGTATTGAATGGTCCCATTTTCTTTTTGTTTATACTTGATTTTTTCCTGCTCCAAACCTTTGATCAAACTATCCCTAGCTAATTCCTGTATCACACTTAGCTCGATTAATGATCTTTTTATTTGCACTTGGTCGGAATGGCTGGGGTCCTTAAAGGAGGCCATCATGTCGAGACGATGCTTGAAAACAGTGATGATATCCTGATGGTATTCATGAAATTTATCCGCCGACTTTAGGTTTGTTACTTTTATTAATAGTTTCTCTTGTTGGACTTTACTTTGCTCTAGATTTTCACTATTACCTGTGAGGAAGCCGGTTAGTATCTGTTCACTTTGTTCGTTGTAATTATGAATATTAGTTAAGTAGGATGTTACGCTTATTTCGTTTTGATTCCAATCCACTTTAAATAAAAGAATACAAGTCATTATCAACAGAATGATCGCCGTTATCGTTAGCATCCATTTTTTATTAGAACGCCTTTTGCGGGAAATCACTGGTTTATTGTTTGGATGGGTAAGGGCATAAATCTGCAATTCTTCTAGTTCTTGCTTTACTTTTTGTTGGGCGGTTGTGAGCACCTTTCTGCCCTCCAATTTACCTAGTATGGTTTATTGAGAATCTATTACTATCCTACTACATCAAGCGACAAAAAATCCATATTTTCTCGAATTATTCTAAATTTTGAAAGGTATTTCCCGAGAAATGGCGATATTTCTGCAATGGTGTCAGGCACCATCTTTTACATCATAGTTTGTAACTTCTATAGGATGTGAAAAGTTTGTTGGATTTTGCCGAAATAAATATAAGGTTTATCTGTTTCTATTAAAACATTAATTATGGTATTGTAGTAATATTGTAATATTGTAGTAATATAAATGGAAATTACAGGGGGGTTCACTTGTGTTAAGGCGTATTTTGATTGGATTTATTATCTTATTTTTAGGTTTTTCTGTTTTTCCTCAGGCTCAACAAGCTGAGGCTAGCACCATATCAAAGAAGCAACTGATTATTGTTAATAAAAAGATCAATAAACTAGCATTTTATGAGAATGGTAAATTAGTAAAAACATACAATGTTGCAACAGGCAGAACATCTAAACTAACACCAGAAGGAACTTTTTACATAAGGGAAAAGATTAAAAATAGACCTTATTATAAACATAATATTCCTGGCGGCGATCCTCGTAATCCACTTGGAAAACGCTGGTTGGGGTTAAGCAAACAAGAAAATGGCGGTTACCCATATGCAATACACGGAAATAGTGATGAAAGTTCGATTGGAAAATATATCTCGGGTGGATGTATCCGGATGCATAATAAAGAGGTAATTGAACTTTTCAGCAAGGTAAAAATCGGGGCGAAAGTCCGTATTACTACCTCGAAAAAAACCTTTAATCAACTAGCAAAACCGTATTTTAAAAACATCGACATCAAAGCTCCAACGTTCCCATCAGTAACTGCTGTTTCTGATAAATCAAGTGAAGTGTCGGGCGTAACAGAAAAGAGTGCAACAGTTACAGTTAAAATTGGCTCTAAAAAATATACTAAAAAAGCAGACTCAAAAGGGAAATTCAAGGTGAAAATCCCTAAACAAAAAGCTGGGAAAAAACTATACTTATCAGCGAAGGATCCATCAGGTAACATCAGTAAAACCAAAACAATAGTTGTAAAAGACAAAACAGCTCCAGTTGTAAGTGGAGTAATCAACAATAAAACTTACAATAAAGATGTTAAGATTACCTTCAATGAAGGAAAGGCCACATTAAATGGGAAAGCAATTAATTCAAAATATGTAGTTAAAACAGAAGGAAAACGTACTTTAGTGGTAAAAGATGCGGCTGGTAATAAAACAACTATTGTGTTTACCATTGATAAAACAGCACCAGTGGTAAGTGGAGTAAACCATAATGCTATATATAATAAAGATGTAACGCTCACTTTTAAAGAAGGAACGGCAACATTGAATGGAAAAGCAGTTAAAACAGGCTATGTTGTTAAAACGGCTGGAAAATATACATTAGTTCTAAAAGATGCAGTTGGGAACAAGAGAACGGTGGTATTTATCATTGATAAAACAACACCAGTAGTTAAGGGAGTAGAGAATAACGTAACTTATGACAAGGATGTTACCATCCGCTTTAATGAGGGAAAAGCAACATTAGATGGGAATGCATTTACATCAGGAACGGTAGTTTCTACAGAGGGACCACATACTTTAGTTGTAACTGATGCAGCTGGAAATAAGACAACAGTGAATTTCACTATTACAAAGGTGCCAATGCCAGTTTAATATTTTAAGTGCCGAGAAATAAATGGCGCCGAGAAGGAAGACAGCACTCGATCATTCGTGATTCGGGTGCTGTTCTTTTATTGTAGATTAATATAAAAAGTCCCAAGTGAATGAACTCACCTGGGACTTAACTTTGTTTATTTTAGAATTTGAACTTTCACTGTTTTTCTTCCCCATTGAATAGCTTTCTTATAAGAAGGAACGAAGATATCAATCTTTTTCCCTTTTATCGCACCGCCCGTGTCACCGGCGATCGCATAGCCATACCCTTCAACATAAACCTTCGTGCCTAATTTGATGACTTTAGGGTCAACAGAGATGACTTTAAGTTTTGGGTTTTTCTTTAAATTTAAACCTAAAGCAGTGATACCAGAACATCTTTTACAATTTGCTGTATAAGCAGTAGCGCTAACAGTAATTGTTTTTACTACTTTTTGCTTCTTTGAGCTCGTTGTAGTAGTTGTGGCCTTCTTAGCAGGTTTACTAGCCGTTGTGCCAGACACCTTTAACTTTTGATTCGGGTGAATCGTATTTGATTTAAGGTTATTCCATTTTTTTAATGTATTTACTGAGACTTTATATTTTTTTGCAATACGATAAAGTGAATCGCCACTCTTAACTTTATATGTATTGGATGCTGCGGATGCGTCGTGATTACTTCCAAATAATATCATACCTGCCAAACCAAACATGACGAGGAATTTCTTCATAACTAAAACCCCTTTCTACTGTTATATAAAAGTTACCACAATAATATTACACAAATATTTCAATAGCTTACTAGTTTCATGACAAATTCGTTATATTAAGGTGTCATTTAGTAATAATGAGTTATTAATTTGGTGTCAGGCACCGTTTGTGGACAAAAACTACGTTTTTGTCTGTGTGGAGTGGATTTATTATTCAATTTGGAATTATTTTACAATATTATTTTCTCTACTTAGGGTAACTAGTGGAGAAATAATATTCTTCTATTGCACCTAATCTATCAACGAAATGATAAAATGATTAATAAATAGAATGGCATATTAAGTGAAATAATCATAATGGAGGTTTACTTGTGAAATATATTTGGTTTCTGAGTCTGATGGTTCTCAGCTTACTTTTTATGTCTTCGGACGCCAGTGCTGATGGGATTAATGCCCATCCAAAGAAAATCGATCCAGATGTGGTATTTAAGGAGAAAACGGAATACATTGCCGAAGAACTAATCGTCAAATTTGCGCCAGATACGACACAAACGGAACGGGAGGACTTACTGAAACAAGTGGATGTTGAAGAGGAAACTCCATTAGATGACCAGGATTTCTCCTTAGTTAAAGTCACGCCCGGTACGAATTTAACCACGATTGCGAAACAGTTATTAATGAATAAGCAAGTGCTTTTAGTCGAACCAAATTACAAGTTCAAAAAAGCATACCTTCCGAAAGAGCCGGGCTATAGCAGGCAATGGTACCTTCCCAAACTCCAACTGCCTAAAGCATGGGACAAAACAAAGGGGTCTTCGAAAATTACCGTTGCGATTATTGATGGCGGGGTTCAGAAGGATCACCCAGACATAAAAGGAAAAATTGTCAGCCCTTATAATGCCGTAAATGGTTCTTCCAGTTATGCTCCTGATAAGCATGCTACACATGTAGCTGGCATTATCGCAGGAAATTTTAATAAGTATGGGATTGCTGGGATTGCTCCGGATGTAAAAATCATGCCAATTAATGTTTTTCAAGGAGACCTGGCAAGTAGCGATACGGTCATCCGAGCCATTTATTATGCCGTAGCTCACCATGCGGATGTTATTAATATGAGCCTTGGAGATGATAGCTATAGTTATTTACTAGAGTCTGCTACAAAGTATGCCAAATCAAAAGGTGTGGTCCTCGTGGCTGCGGCCGGTAATTCTAGTACGTTTTTGCCGATGTATCCTGCCGCATCTGAGGGTGTGATAGGGGTTAGTGCCACTGACCGAAACGATCGAATTGCCAGCTTTTCAAACTATGGAAATTATATAGATCTTGCTGCTCCAGGGGTGGATATTTATTCATCCATAGCTGGAAGCACATATGCTTCGTATGACGGCACATCAATGGCCGCACCGATGGTTTCAGGAATTGCTGCGCTTGTCCGTACGAAGAACCCATTTTTAAGTCCAAGCCAGGTAGAAACCATTCTGAAAAAATCAACAATTGATCTCGGTAGCAGGGGATGGGATGAAGATTTCGGATATGGAAGAATTGATGCGTATAAGGCAGTTTCGAATACACCTGCACCGATTTCAACCATAACGGCTACAAAAACCTATACCATGACAGGGAAAAACAAAGCTGCATTTTCATTTAAAACAACAAGTAAAACCAAGGTTTCTTTATCAATCAAAGATGCACACGGAAAAACAGTAAGAAAGGTACTATCTAATAAAACCTCTACAGGAGCGAAAATCTCCGCTTCGTGGGATGGAAAATCAACAAGTAAAAAGTTTGTTACAACGGGTACCTATAAAGTAGAAGTGAAAATCACCAAAGGGTCAGACAGCTACTATAAAAGTACGATGATTAAGGTTGTTAATCATACGAAACCTGCCATTTTGGTGTCAGGCACCTACTCCTATTCTCCGAATGTAAGTGGGAAGGCTACAATTCCTTATGAGTTAACGCAAAAAGTGAAGGTAACTGCTGTTGTGACGGATAAAAACGGTAAAACCGTTAAGAAAATTCTATCTAAAAAAACCATCTCAGCCGGAAAGCATTCAATCGTATGGAATGGGAAAACAACCAAAGGGCGTCTAGTGAAGGATGGGACATACCAGATCGTTTGGACATTGACAGATAGTCACAATAAAAAAGGGAAAACCAAAAAAGTTCAACTAACAGTGGACAGTGTCCGGCCGACTGGAACATTAACACTATCATCCACCCGGTTTAAAATGGACACCAAAAGCACGAACACCTTGAAAATGAATTTAAAAGAAACCTCATATGTAATCGTTCATGTTGTCAATGAAAAAGGGACAATCATTAAGAAATTGATTAACAAAAAAGCTAACCCTGGTACTCTCACCGCCAATTGGAATGGGAAAAGTGATAAAAATCAACTGGTCCCTGAAGGCACGTACCGTTATTTCGTTCAGTTAAAAGATATGGCTGGAAATTTAACCAAGATAAACAGCCCTTCACTGATCCTGCAGGACTGGCGTGTACCTGTAATCGCCTCGGGGAAAGATTATTATTTAAAAACAAAAGGAGCCATGACCATCGGCTATACCTTAAACAAACCTGGAAAGGTGACCATTGGAATTTATCAAAGCGGAAAACGCCTATCTACTATTAAAACAGATGCAGCCCAATTAGCGGGGCAGCACTCCTTTACATGGAATGGGACGGATGATGCCAACAACCAGCTTAACGATGGTCTCTATCAGTTTAAAATTAAAGTCGTTGATAAGTATAATATCACTCAAATCTACGCAGGAAATGTCCATGTCGAGCTGAATACAATCGAAATAAGTTATCCTGCTGTGGTCATGTTCTATCCAGGTGAAGGCAGTGAGGTACATTACAAACTCTCACGGCCAGCGAATGTGACGATAGAAATTTTGAATCAAGCGAATCAAAAGATTAAAACCATAGCACAAGATAAAGCAGTAAGTGAAGGAAGTCAATCTTTTAGCTGGCTTAGCGGCGATGAAAAAGGTGACACGTATTATTATGTCATTACCGCAAAGAATGCTTACGGACAAAAGTCAGTTAAGGGGAAAATGACTTCAACAGGTAACCCAGCGTGGTTAGTTTCACATAGTTTTAGCTTTCACTTAGCTTCTGATCAAATTTATAACGATCAATTACAGATGAAAATTAACACAAAACAGCAGATTACGGCTATCCTTCATGTTTATAATGATGAGGGCAGTTCGCAAATTGCCCAAAAGCAATATACGGTGAAGGCAGGTTCTAATACGCTTGTCTATACCAAGCCTTCAAAATATTCCTGGTATTACTATTTGATCGAATATCGTGATTCACTAGGAAATGAATATTGGTATGAAATTAATGAATAATAAAAAACAGTCTGCCAGATCTTAGGCAGACTGTTTTTATCTTCAAGTAGTTTCCAATTGTGTTTTCATTTCTGTTTGAAGCCGTTCTTTTTCGTCAGCGGGAACGACGTAGTAATAGATGCCGTTCATTCTTGTTCCTTTTCCTTCGATGGTCATTTGATCGATGTTACTAACTACACTTTTGTAGTTCTTTTGAATAGCAACCATTTGATCAAAGGTGAGATTTGTTTTTACATTTTTCCCGAGTGCAGAGAAAATATCACTGTAATTGGCTAGTGAAGATAGACTTGCTCCCTCTTTGATGACCCCTTGGATAATTTGACGCTGGCGAATTTGGCGGCCAAAATCACCGCGCGGGTCTTCTTTCCTCATTCGAGTATAGGCAAGAGCCTTTTTGCCATTCAAGGTCACTTCCCCTTTAGGAAAATGATAGCCTCCATAAGAAAAATCTAGATCATTATTCACCGTTATACCACCAACAGCATCGACGATATCCTTAAAACCTTCCATGTTCACTCTTACAAAGTAATCAATCGGGATATCTAAGAAGTGTTCAACTGTGTTCATCGCCATTTCTTCGCCGCCAAATGCGTAGGCATGATTTATTTTATCCTCTGTTCCTTTTCCAACAATTTCTGTACGTGTATCCCGAGGGATACTTAGCATCTTAACCGAATTAAGCTTCGGATTAATGGATAAAACAATCATGGTGTCTGAACGGCCTCTATCCCCTTTACGCTGGTCGACCCCTAAAAGTAATACGGAAAATGGCTGTTTGTTTTGTAAGGATACTTCCTCCGTCCGCTTTTCTGATGTACGATCGACAGGGTGATGCATAGTTTCGACAGCATTTGTTAAAGAATTATAGACGGAATAGGCATAAACTCCCACACCGATTATTAATAAAAGTAAGACAATCCCAGTTACGCGTAGCCATGTTCTCTTTTTCTTTTTCTCAGCTCTCATCAAATTTTCCTCCACAACGGTATTTTGAACTATATTTTAGAATAGCAGAATTTATCGAAATTTAATACATTTATTTCAAAAACTTACATATTTTTTTACTGATTTATTGGAAATAATTCTTTCATAAATAATCTATAAAAAATGGAGAGGATTCTCTAAAAACAATAGATTAAAAGGAAGAAAACCAAAAAAATATTTTGTGAATAAATCGTAAATTATGAAAAAAGGGTCTATTATTCTTTTGGAAAAATTAGTAGAATAGTCATGCAATACAAATTATTTTGTCGAAGGGCGGAAAAAGGGTGAAGAGACAGATAAAAAGAAGCATGAAAAGACGGATGCTTAATACTTCTCTAGCAACAGCGTTAGCGCTTACAACTGTTCCATTGAGTATTTTCCCACAGGCTGCAAAAGCTGAAGGAACAGGGAATACAGCTACACTACGTATCTTAGAAACTACTGACCTACATTCTAATGTTTTACCGTATGATTATTTCAAGGATGCTGCGGTGCCGAATTATGGTTTGGCAAAAACTGCTACACTAATTAAGCAAGCACGATCAGAAGTTGACAACTCGATGCTATTTGATGCTGGTGATACGATTCAAGGAAATCCACTAGCAAGCTATGTAGCAAAAGTAAATAAACTAGGACCAAATGAAACCCATCCTATTTACAAAGCAATGAACTATTTAAAATATGACGCAGGTATCGTTGGGAACCATGAGTTCAACTATGGTTTAGACTACTTAAAAGATGTTCAGGAAGAAGTCCAATTTCCGATTGTAAACGCTAACATTTATAAAGATGACCACGATTCCGACTCAACCAATGATGTAAACTATTTCACTCCATATAAAATTGTAGACAAAACCATTAAGGATGCTGCCGGCAATGAACATATGATTAAAGTCGGGGTTATCGGTTTTGCTCCACCGCAAATCATGAATTGGGATAAAGATAACCTAACGGGTAAAGTCATTACAAAAAATATTGTTTCCCAAGCCAATAAATTTATTCCACAAATGAAGGCTGAAGGTGCCGATGTTATTGTAGCAATTGCCCACTCTGGCTGTGATATCACTGCTGAAGGGCAAGAGGACGCAGAGAATGCTGTTTATGATTTAACAAAAGTACCTGGCATTGATGCGATGTTATTTGGACATGCTCACGTAAACTTCCCGAATGGTCCAGAATTCCATCAAGGTGGAAAAGTAGAAAATCCAGATCTTCCAGGTATCGATAATACAAAAGGTACGATCAATGGCACACCGGCAGTTGAAGCAGGCTTCTGGGGGAATAACTTAGGTGTCATGGACTTAGCACTTGTTCAAGATGCAAATGGCAAGTGGTTTGTGGATAAAGCTAATTCAAAATCCGTCAACCGTCCAGTAAGTGCTGATACGGCTTCAGACGAGACCATTGTTAGTGATACCCAAGAAATTCATAATAAAACGCTTGAATATGTACGTGGAAAAATCGGTACTACTGATATTCCAATGCACAGCTTCTTCACTCGTGTTATGGATGACGCCTCCACACAAATTGTAAACAATGCACAAATGGATTATGTGAAAAAAGCGATTGCGAACACAGAATATAAGGATGTGCCAGTTATTTCAGCTGCAGCACCATTTAAAGGCGGCCGCGGTGGTGTAGCCGATTACACAAACATTGCTAAAGGCGATGTCACGATTAAGAGTGCAGCTGATTTATACTTGTTTGATAACACCTTAAAGGCTCTAGAAATTACAGGTGATCAAGTGAAGCGCTGGATCGAAGAATCAGCGAAACAATTTAATACAATTGACCCTAATAATCCGGAGCAGCAAGATTTACTCGATTATGATTTCCGCCCTTACAATTACGATGTCATTGATGGGGTAAAATACGACATTGACGTGACAAAGCCAAAAGGTGAGCGTGTTGTGAACCTCCGAATGATGGATGGAACTCCTGTTAAGATGGACCAAAAATTCATCATCGCAACAAATAACTATCGTGCTGGCGGAAGCGGCGGTCTTGCAGAATTGAAGAATTTAAAGCCTGTTGTGGATTCTCCGTTTGAAAATCGTCAAATCCTTATGGATTATATTAGTGCACAAGGTACCATCAATCCGGTTCCAGATAACAACTGGAAAATTGCTCCGGTTGGGGGCACAGCGAAGGTTGTCTTCCACTCTAATCCAGATGCTAATGCATACCTTGGTCAACAACCAGATGTTAAAGACCTAGGTCCATCAACAACAAAACCAGGCTACCAACTATATGAATTAGACCAAAATGTACACGTTCAATTATTAGGAATCAATGACTTCCATGGTCAATTGGATTATACAACCAAAGTGTCTAATCGTGAGGTCGGCGGTATTGAATACCTAGCTGCATACTTAAAGCAAAGAGAAGCAACTAACCCTGCAAATACGTTAATGTTACAAGCTGGTGACTTAGTAGGTGCAAGCCGTCCGGTTTCTGCCCTATTACAGGATGAACCAACCATCCGTTTCATGAATGAAATCGGAATTGACGTAGGTACAATTGGTAACCATGAATTTGATGAAGGCGTAGCAGAAATGAAACGTTTAATCAATGGCGGTGCCCATCCTAAAACAGAAGAGAAATATGGTGCATTTGAAGGTGCCAATTTTGATTATGTGGTAGCCAACGTTGAAGATGAAAAAACGGGTGAATTAATTTTACCTCCATATGCAATCAAAGAAGTGGATGGCGTTAAGATTGGTTTCATCGGTGTAGTTACAACTGAAACACCAAGCATTGTTACAGCAAGTGGTGTCGCGGGTGTTAAGTTCACAGATGAAGTAGAAGCAATCAACAAATATACAGCAGAGTTAAAATCTAAAGGTGTAGAATCAATCGTTGTTCTTGCCCATGACCCTGGTACTTCCGCAACAAATGGATCGAATCCAACAGGTAAAGTAGTTGATATGGCTAGTGAGATTGATGATGAAGTAGACGTAATTTATGGAGCCCATGACCATAAATACTTGAACTCTACTGTTGATGGTAAATTATTAGTGCAATCTTATTCCTATGGTACAGCATTCTCAGATGTTGAACTTACCATTGACCCAATTACAAAAGATATCGTAACTAAAACTGCTGAAGTTGCATCGACTTTCAAAGACAGTATTACACCAGATGCAAAGATTAAAGCAGAGCTTGATCAATACCAAGCTGATATCGCTCCACAAACACAACAAGTTGTAGGAACTGTAACTGCACCTATTTCACGTACGCAAAACAAAGCAGGGGAAGCTCCAATGGGTAACCTAATTGCCGACAGTATGCGTGCTAAAACTGGTACTCAGTTTGCATTTATGAATATCGGCGGCGTTCGTGATGAAATCAAAAAGGCTGGAGACGTGACTTGGGGTGACTTATTCGCCGTTCAACCATTTGGCAATGATGTAGTTAGCCTAAAGCTTACCGGAGATCAAGTAAGAACATTAATTAATCAACAATTCCAAGCAGACCGGTACCGGATTATGCAAATTTCTGGCTTAAAATACACTTGGTCAGATAAATTGCCACTTGGACAAAAAGTTGTCGACATCTTCCTTCCAGATGGTTCAAAAATGGACCCAGCTGCAGAGTATACTGTATCAGTAAATAACTTTATGGCTGATGGCGGAGATGGATTCACAATCCTTAAACAAGGTAAAGAACGTAAGGTTTGGACAACTGACTTAGATGCCTTAGTAGACTATATTAAATCAATTGAAGGTCCAATCACTGCAGGTATTGAAGGAAGAATTGTTCTTGATGAAGAAGTAACTGCTGACATTAATGAAGTAACAGACCAATCGACTACTGTAACGGGTAAAACTGAAGCTGGTGCAACTGTTGCGGTAACAGCTGGTGAAATTAGTAAAACAACCACTGCTGCTGAAGATGGAAGTTTCTCAGTAGAGATTCCAGTCCAAAAAGCAGGAACTGAAGTTGTTGTTTCTATTACGGATAAAGCTCTAAACGTAAAAGAAGTTCGCTTAACTGTTAAAGACGTAACTGATCCAAATGCTCCTGTTCTTGAACCGGTAACCAATTTGTCTACTGTAATTAAAGGTCACGGTGCAGAACCTGGTACACATGTTTACATTACAAATGGTTTCAATTTGAAGGTACATTTAACAGCAGATGCTAATGGTAATTTCAGTGTTCCATTAATGGCGCCGCTTAAAGAAGGCACCCAAATATTCGCATTCTCTGTTGATTTATCATTCAACTTAAGTCCAATTGGCTATACAGTCGTTCTTGACGTAATTGCTCCGAATAAGGCTGTCGTAAATGCAGTAAGCAACAAAGATAAAGTGGTATCTGGAACTGCTGAGGCTGGTTCTACAGTTACTGTATCTAGCAGCAAAGGTGTTCTAGGCACTGCAAAAACTGGTGCTGATGGTAAATTCTCTATATCTCTTAAATCTGCTCTTGGTGCCAAAACTGTAGTAACTGTCGTGGTAACTGATCCATCAGGCAATAAGAGTGAAGCAACAACTGTTACAGTTGGTGATAAAATTGCTCCAGTCGTAAGCGGAGTCGTTAATAATGGGATCTACAATAAAAACGTTGCCGTTAAATTTAATGAAGGAACTGCAACGTTAGATGGTAAATCCTTCAGAAATGGAACGCCTGTTGCTAAAGAAGGAGTCCACACATTAGTGGTAACTGATGAAGCAGGCAACAAAACAACCGTAAAGTTCACGATTGATAAAAAGGCTCCAGTCGTTACAGGTGTTGTAAATAACGGACTTTACAAAAAAGATGTAACCATCAACTTTAATGAAGGTAAAGCATTATTGAATAATAGAGCTATACCAACTAAGAAAGTAGTGAAAACTGACGGAAGTTACACATTAGTGGTAATGGATGCAGCTGGTAACAAAACAACTGTCAAATTTGCAATTGATAAAAAAGCTCCAAGCACACCTTCTGTTGATAAAATTACGGTGAAAACTACCAAAGTAACTGGTAAAGCAGAAGCCTATTCAACGGTCAGTGTAAAAGTGAGCGGCAAGGTGATTGGTTCTAAAAAAGCTGATAAATATGGCAAGTTCTCGATCTCAATCAAAAAACAAAAAGCTGGCAAAGTGGTTGAAGTCGTAGCAGTAGACAAGGCTGGAAATGTAAGTAAGGCTAAGAAAGTAACCGTAAAGTAATAAGTTAAACAGAAAAAACCTCTGAAAAAATTTTTCAGGGGTTTTTCCTGTTTAAAATCTATGAAATAATTCGTTCGACTAGCCAAATAGCTCCTAAAATAAATATGATCGATGAACCGATTTGAACGAATCTACGTGAGATCTTTAATCTGAAAATATAAGTAAGTAAAGGTAATAGTAAAAGAACAATCGCTAACTGCACGGCTTCAATCCCCAGGTTAAAATTAACTAATGCAACAGCAAGATGGCTTTTCGCAATCTCCATTTCCTTTAAAATACTAGCAAACCCAAGACCGTGAATTAAACCAAACAGAAACGTGATACCCCAGCGGTGTCTGATCTCCTTTCGGAAAATATTCTCAATAGCCACGTAACAAATACTAAAGGCGATGGTGGCTTCCACAAAACGAGAAGGTAACGTGATCCAGCCTAATACCGCAAGGCTAAGGGTGATGCTGTGCGCCAATGTAAAGGATGTGACAATAGAAATATACTGTTTGAGGGTTTGTTTTCTTAACAACAAGGCAAATAGAAATAATAGGTGATCATAGCCAGTAATAATATGCAGCATCCCTAATTTGAAAAATGAAAACCACGAAGAAGTGGTGGTTTGTGGTTCTGGCGCAGCTGCCTTGGCTTGATCTTGTTCCGTGCCAGGCGCAGGCTGGGTGGTTTGGTCCTGACCTTGTTCCTGCTGTACCTCAGTTAAAAGTATCGTCCAAGTCCGTTCCTTCCCTTGTAATACAGCCTCACTCGTTTGTCCCATAAAAGAGGCTGAAATCAAATCAACATAATTCGTCCCCGTATCATTAAAATAAAAGCCATCATTATAAACGATTGTATCCCCAGCCGAAAAGGCCGGAAAGGTCATCGTCGTGGAAAGAAACTCTTTGTTTTCTTTTTTTACTAACTTCATTGTTTCTACTTTAGGAGTCACTTCTTTGTTGTTCTTGTCCAAGGTCAAACCTTCAGTAATTAATTCCTCAATATGATGCTGCTCTTTTTTTACCTCAGATTTTTCAAGTACCCAGTTTTTATTTAGGTCAATATCGGGTAATAGTTCTATAAGGGATAATGTATCGAGGGTGAAGACGATCTCCGTTTTCTTTTCGTCCATTGTTATTTTTGTGTAACTAGCACTATATGCATGGGCATTGGCAAAAATCGGGAAAGAGATGAAGGTAATAAGAAGGATTGAAAGAAAAACACAGAAATAACGATTTCTATCGAAAAAACTAATGTTATGCCTAAAATTGTATACGAAAGAAAACACGAACGAACCTCCTGATTGTTGTTTTAAAATATTTAACTGAATTTACCAAATAAATGAGTAAGGCTGAAACCTCCTTAATATAATCACATTTTAACAGTATTTGTATACCTAATTGAAAAATAATACGGCCTCTTAGAAATAAGTGTAGAATATTTCTATATCCAAAGTAATGAAAATTTTGTAGAATTATAGAGCAATATAATACCTTGATATGAAAGCGATGTAAGCGCTTTTTACTAAGGTAAATGAAATTACTACAAAGGGTGGTAGATGAATGATAGAAAGACAAAAGAAGTTTAAGCGTTGGACAAGCACGTCTATGGCAACACTTCTCTTGGTCAGTACCTTTTTGCCCAGTGGTCTAAACATTAGAGCACATGCAGACATGGCTGATCATGTTGTTATCTCTCAAGTGTTTGGTGGGGGAGGAAACGGAAGCGGCACTACAGCAGCTCCATACAATAAAGACTTTATTGAGCTTTATAACCCGACGGATCAACCAGTTGATTTAACAGGATGGTCTGTTCAATATGGCTCTTCGGGGGGGACGAGTTGGACACCAACTTCATTGACTGGAGTAATTCCTGCACATGGGTATTACCTTATTTCTGAGGGTGGCGGTGCTGCTGGAATAGACCTCCCAACTCCAGATGCTTCAGGTACAATTGCCATGTCTGGTACTGCTGGTAAGGTAGCTTTATTTAAGGACAAAACCACAGCGGCATCGGGTGTAAAGCCAACAGATACAGTTGATTTCGTTGGATTTGGTGGTGCAAATGCCTATGAAGGACCCGCTCCGACAAAAGCTCCCTCCAATACTACAAGCGTTCAGCGCCGCCCATATGCAAATACTGATCCGGCTCCTGGAAAAGGAAATGCATGGGACACTGATGATAACGCAGCAGACTTTTATGTAGGACCGGTTGCTGCACCTAGAAACACTGAAAGCACTCCTGAAGCCCCGATGGTTCCAGTAATCAGCTTGCAGCCAAAAGGAAATACCATTCAATTTTTACAACAACAAGATAATTCAGCTACCTTAAAGGGTGGTGCTGGTTCAGCTGAACCTAACTCAACCGTGAGTATCTATGAAACAGCAGCTAAAGGAACAGCACTTGGCACAGCAAAGGCAGCTGCTGACGGTTCCTTTGAAATCAGCTTCACAGCATCTAAAGCACTTCCGGCTGTTTATGTGTCTGCTAAACAAGGTGATATGGACGAAAGTGCGGCTATTCAAATCGACGTAGCCAAAGCATCCTCGAGTATTGCTGCTGATAAATTGAACTACATGGTATCAGGTGGAGTAGGTACATTAATCGGTAATGCAGGCGCAGCCGTTAAGGATTCCGTCATCAATGTATATGCCACAGCAAATGCAACCGAACTACTTGAAACAGCAGCAGCGGGAACAACTGGAGATTTTAACATTAAAATTAACAGCAATGCTCCTGATAAAGTTTATGTAACACAGCAATATAGCACAGCAAAAGGGATCATGCTTGAGAGTGCTCCTGTAGCCATTGAAAAGGCTGTGTTGAATACAATCACTCCACTTAACGAAGTGAAAGCAACTGACTCGAAAGGGATTTTAACAAATCTTAACGGGTTCTTCACAGTTGAAGGTGTGGTAACGATTCAAAACGGTATTCTTGGTACACAGAAGAACAACTTCTATATCCAAGATGCAACAGGCGGAATCAATGTTTTTGGAAGCCTTGATTCAGGTCTAACTGTACAACGCGGTGACAAGTTACGAGTTACAGGTAAAGTCATCGTTTATAAAGGAATGACAGAGTTTGAGCCTACTGCTATTCAGAAATTGGATGAAGGCCTAGCACTTCCAACGGTTAAGGAAGTAACCATCCCAGAAGTAACTACATTTGCAACAGCTGAACCTCTTGAAGGAAGCCTTGTAAAAGTAACAGGAAAAATTTCTGCAGTAGAAGTAACTGCACCAAATTACAATGTAACAATTGTTGATGAAAACAATAAAACTACTATTCTAAGAGTTATGGAGAAGACTGGCATCAAGCCAGATACCGATCTAGTAATTGGTAAAAGTTACTCCATCACAGGTATTGTTGGTCAATACACATCAAATGCTACACACGTTAATGGATACCAAGTATTCCCGCGTGACGTGAAAGATATAGCTTCTATCTTAGGAATTACACACACACCATTAATAGAAGTATACAAAGATACAAATGTTGAATTTGTAGCCAATGCCGATGGTGCAGAAAGTGTAACTGTTTATTATCGTGCCAAAGGAGCAACAACTGAGTATATTCCATTGACAATGGGTAATGACGGCACGGGCCGTTATACAGTAACATTGGATGCAGCAAACGTTCCAGCAAACGGCTTTGATTACTATATCGAAGCTATAGCAGGCACGAAGGTACAATCAGTTGGAACAGGTGCAGCACCAAATTCGGTAGCAGTGATTGAAGATACAACGGGTCCTGCCTTCAGCGGTGAGACACCACAAATAGATGTAAAAGTGGAAACTCCACGTCCTGAAATTACAGCTCTTATTAATGATCCAAGCGGAGTTGATGAGTCAACTGTTCAAATGTGGCTTGATGACAAAGAATTGAAGGCTCCAGAAGCTACTATTACTAAAACGCAGGTTAAATACACACCAACAGAGGATCTTACAATTGGGGTCCATAAGGTAAAGGTGTCTGCAACAGATACAAAAGGCAACGAGAATAAAAAGGAATGGACGTTTGAAATCGTTCCACGTTTTGATGGCGGACACCACTATCGTGGTACCACACACAACCATACCAACATTTCACATGATGGTGCGGGAACACCGGAAGACGCACTAAAAGCTGGTCAAAAATATAATTACGATTGGTTTGCCTTCTCTGACCATTCACATGATATAGACCCTGAGAAGCTTGGTACTGATACCGTAGTCCGTGATGGAATGCAGGAACGTACTGGCGGAACACAATGGCAAGCGACAAAAGACCTTGCGACAAAATATACAAAGAACGGTGAATATGTAGTATTCCCAGCTTTTGAAATGACTTCGACTACATGGGGTCACTCAAATATCTTTGGAACAGATAATTTTATTGACCGTAACATTAACGGTAAGCAATACCAAGACTTAAATCAGTATTATGCATGGGTATTAACGTATGACAATATCGTTGGTCAATTTAACCATCCTGATATGTCAGCCAATGCTTTTAACAATTTTAAGCCGTACAATAGCGATGTAGATAAATTATTTACCATGCTTGAAGTAGGTAATGGTTCTGGTCACTATGGCTACGCCAATGCCGAAGCAAAATACTTCTCTACATTAGATTTAGGCTGGCACCTTGCTCCTACGTATGGTGAAGATAACCACGAAGGAACATGGGGACAAATCAATGCTCGTACCGTCATCGTTGCAGACGATCTTTCACAAGATTCCT
The DNA here is from genome assembly GCF_042136325.1 of Neobacillus sp. KR4-4. Classification (NCBI taxonomy): domain Bacteria; kingdom Bacillati; phylum Bacillota; class Bacilli; order Caryophanales; family Bacillaceae; genus Neobacillus; species Neobacillus sp. KR4-4. The sequence continues at coordinate 207,291 of NZ_JBHHJU010000006.1, read as the reverse complement.
TAATGAACTCGATGCGTAATATGCGCGTGTACATGGAAGAAGATCCGAACTTCACATTAGATGTATCTGCGAATGGCTACTATATGGGTTCAACGGTTGATAGTAAGAACCTAACATTTGATATTAAGGGAAGCGACTTAGTAGCGGAAGCGAAAAATAGCACAGACTATGATTATCTTCCAGCATCATATAAATCAGATGATAGAATTGCTAAAGTTGAATTAATCTCAAATGGCAGCAAAGTAGTCGATTCAATTACACCAATGAAAAATGACTTTACTTGGAAACCAGAATATACGGTAACAGGCGGCCAGCAATGGTTTGTCGTGAAAGTTACTCAAATGGATGGCGAGAGAATTTACTCTTCACCAATCTGGTCTAAAGAAGAATCAGTTGATGTAAAAGTGAACAGTATCGATATTGACGGCGGAGTCATCGTTGGCGGTAATCCTGCAACATTAAAAGCAGCAGTTGCGAACAATGGTACTGAAGTCGTGAAAAACCTAAAAGTAGATTTCTATTACGATGAAGTTAAGACGGAGAATCTTATTGGTACAAACAATATCACTTCGATTCTATCCAAAACTTCAGCAACAGCTACAGCAACATGGGCAAGCCCAATTAAAGGTGATCATAAGTTAATTGCCGTTGTAACTTCCTTAGATGGACTGAATCTTGGTGATGTTCAATTCTCATTACCAGTAAAGATCAAAGAGCCACTTGGAATTAAGGTGTTAATCGATGCGAACCATAACAACGAAAACACAAGTACAGATGGCGGAACGTATAAGGATAATTTAAAAGCCTTTACGCTAATGCTTCAAAAAGAAGGTTACACGGTTGCTGAAAATAAAACAGCACTAACAGATGAAGTGTTAAGCACAACAAAAGTATTAGTGCTTACACACGGAAAAGCATTAACAGCAGATGAAAAAACAGCTGTTGCTAATTTTGTGAAAAATGGCGGTTCCTTATTAATGGCCGGTAAGAGCAACAACAGCACGGATCCTTCCATTAATAACGGAGTACTGAGCGAAATTGGATCAGCTATCCGTATGGGGAATGATGGAGTATTTGACGATAGCAAGAGTGGAAACTTCTGGAGTGATCCAGCTGTCAGTCCGTATGCAGTCAGAGTACATCCAGGATTAGTATCCAACCATATTACTGACCGCGTATCATTTGTTGATTATTACAGCGGAACAAGTTTATCTGGGGCAGATAATAAGGCATTAACCGAATCAGATAAAGTAACCATCCTTGCAAAAGGAAATGAAACAACGTACCAAGGCAAAGTTTTAGGCGGATTCACTTATGATGCCGTTTCTGATGCAACAGGCGGTTCTGCGATTCCGTTAATCGCTTCTGAAGAAATTGGCGAAAATGGACGAATCATTGTTTCAGGGATGAACATTTTTAATGATAAACAGATGGATGAATCTTATGAACCAAAAGGCAATGACGAATTAATTTTTAACGCTGTCAATTGGTTAGCGCATCGCGAAATGAAAGTGCAAAATATTGCCGATGTTCGCAAACTGGTTGATGACACAGATGTAGTCGTTGAAGGAACTGTTACCACTGGTGCAGGCGTCTTCTTTGATGCGTTTAACTTACAAGATGAGACTGGCGGTATCATGGCTTACCTTGAAGTTCCAGATGGTTCATTAAAAGCAGGCGACAAAGTACGAGTTTATGGTCACATTAAGAGATTTGATAATAATATTGAGTTAGAGTTTACTAGCTTTGCAAAAGATGTTATTAAACTTGGATCAGGTGATCCTGTCGAGCCGAAACTAGTACAAACTGGAGAAGCAACATCTGCTGCCAACCAAGGATTCCTAGTTAAAGTGAAAGGTCAAGTCGTATCTAAGTTTGACGAAAATTCTTATGTCATCAATGATGGTTCTGGTAATGTGTTAGTATTCACAGATGGATACATTATCAACCAAAGCAATGTTCAGGTACCAGTTCTTAAAACGGGTGACACCCTAGAGGCAGTTGGTTTATCTGGTGCTTTTGCACAGGGTACACGTATCCGTGTAAGAGATACAAGAGAACTAATAGGAACGGCAGATACTACTGCGCCAGAAAAGCCGTTTGTAAATGCTGTGACTGAAGCTGATGAGGTAATCAGTGGAACAGCAGAAACGGGCTCTAAAGTTGTCGCAAAAGTAGAAGGTCAAGAAATAGGTACAGCAACAGTTAATGCTGAAGGTGAATTTACAATGACCATAGCTAAACAAGTAGCAGGCGTGAAGATTAATGTAACAGCTACTGACGAAGCAGGCAATGTAAGTGAAGCAGCAGAAATAACTGTAAGTGACGTAACTGCACCAGCAGCACCAATAGTTAACGGTGATGTGTACGATAACGATGTAGTTATTAAAGGTACAGCAGAGGCAGGGGCAACAGTTCGTGCTCACGTTAACGGTCAAGAGATTGGCACAGCAAATGCTACTGCTGAAGGTGAATTTACAATGACCATCGCTAAACAAGCAGCAGGCGTGAAAATTGTTGTAACAGCTGCTGACAAAGCGGGCAATGTAAGTTTAAAGACTGAAAAAACAGTCCAAGACGAAAAAGTTACAACTGTGAGTGTCGCAACAGACAAGCCTGGTACACAGGTATTTAAAGATCCAATTCAGTTTACAGCTACTTCGGAAGGAAGCAGGAGCCCTGAATATCGCTTCTATATTCTTGATAAAAAGGGAGCAGTAATCGTATTACAAGATTACGGGGTCAGCAATACTTTAAAATGGACAGCAAAAAGTCCAGGTACCTACACTATTTTTGTAGAAGCAAAAGACAAATATAATTCCGGATTATCTTCATATTATTATGAAGCGCGAACGGAATTAACCTTTGATGTAGAAGCAGGTAAAGGTAAAGTAAAAAATTAAAAAAGTGGAATGAATAGGAACATCCTCTTTCCGCATCAGACTGTCGACAAATCCTAAAAATTGGGGTTTGCCGATAGTCTTTTTTTTGTGGGTATCCACATTGGATATCCTTTTCCACTATCTATTTCCTTTTTATAGTAGAATCCTATATTCATAAATTGTGAATTTTGTTAAAATTTAAGAAAGATAAAATGTAAGAAGGATGGGGAAAGAGTTGAAGGCAGGACGTTTTTTACTAGGAATAATTAGTGCTTTTTTAGTATTTTCAATGATTATCCCTAGCCAACAGGCAAATGCTGCAGAATTAACAGCGCATCAGGATTTTACTAAAAAGGTATCTGTTGAACTAAACAAGTACATAAAAAAATCTGGCGGTGTAGTTATGCTGCAGTACCAGGATTTAGTAACAGGTGAGAGCTTTCAAATAAAAGGGAAAACCTCTACCCGTGCGGCAAGCACGATTAAATTGCCGCTAGCCCTCTATATTATGGAGCAAGCAGCTAAAGGCAAGATCAATTTGAATCAGAAGCTGAAATACAAGAGTTATCATTATTATGGCGGCAGCGGCGTCATTCAAAAGGATAAAGTTGGGACGTACTACACCATTCGTGATTTGGTTAAAAAAGCGATGATTTATAGTGATAATATTGCCTTTATCATGTTAAAGGAACGAGTCGGACAACAAAATTTTATTAAATATATGAAAAGCGTTGGCGGCAAGTATGCCTATCCGGATGGGAGAAATTTAACCTCTGCAAAAGATTTAACAATCTATGCGAAAAGGCTCTATCAATTCTCGAATAGAAGCCCGTTAGGCAAAGAACTAGTCGGCTATTTGAAAAAGACCGTTTATAATACGACCATTTCACGCGGAATTAAGGGGACCCCCGTGGCCCACAAGGTTGGGATGATTCCAATGGACCGAATCTATAACGATGCAGCGATTGTCTATGACAAAAACCCTTACGTGTTAGCGATCATGACAAGAGGTATTTCCTATGAGAAGTCACAAAAGGTCATTGCCGGGGTTGCGGCTATAGTTAACAAATATCACAAAGCAAAGGCGTCAGCACCATATTTTAAGAGTAAAGCAGATGTTACCATCTATCAAAATAACAGCAAAACAGCTGCGATTGGAACATTGAAAAAGTACCAAACTCTGAAAATTATCTCAACCAAGGGTACTTGGTTTGGAGTCAAATTTGGAAAAGGGACCGGATATATTGAAAAGAAATCAGTGGTTGCCCTAAAGAAAACGACAGTAAGCGGCTGGGCTGCAAACCTTCCCCAAATCGGCATCATTAAAATGAAGGAGAAAACCCCAGTGGTCGACAAAACTATTTCAGGTAGAGTCATTGCCTATATTAATAAAGACCAAGATTACTATTTTTTCAAAATAGACAAAGATTACTATGTTGTTGATTTAGGTGGAAGAGTTGGATATGTCGCTAGTAAATATATTACTGATCTTAGTGTAAGCATGTAAATTTTCCGCCTTAGCTAGGGAGAATTCACCCTAGCTTTTTTACATCATTCTATGGAGGGGTTGACGAGAGATGAAAAGAATAAAATGGATGGTGCCATTGCTGAGTTTGCTGCTATTGACAGCAAACTCAGGTAAGGCAGAGGCAGCCACTGGTGTGATTGATAAAACGCCGCCGAAAATGCCTACGGTAAATAACCTGACCAATAAGTCCTTTACGATCTCAGGTAAGGCAGAGGCAAATGCCATCGTTTATGTAAATAGAAACTCAAAGTATTATTTAAAGAAGGCTGCAGATAAAAACGGGAATTATTCTTTTCCGATTCCGCAGCAAAAAAAGCAAACGGTCATCGAAGTTTATGCTGCCGATCAAGCTAAAAATAAAAGTTTAGCAAGAAAAGTGATTGTTAAGTCACAGCCCAAGCTAAAAAAGCAGAAATTGAATGTGTCCGTCATTCGCCAAATGCCTGAGCTGCCGCGTGGGTGTGAAGTGACGAGTTTAGCGATGTTGTTGAATTATTCAGGAACAAAGGCAAATAAAATGACACTCGCCAAACAAGTGAAAAAGGACCCAGCTGTCATGAAACGGAAAAACGGCAAAATCTATTTTGGCCATCCCAATTATGGGTTTGTCGGCAATATGTATACCTTTAATAAACCAGGGTTAGGCGTTTTTAATAAACCGATTGAAGCCTTAGCAGAACGATATAAACCGAATCGGATTAAAAATTTAACTGGAAAGCCGTTCGAAACGATTTTAAGTTACGTAAGTGCCGGCCATCCGGTCTGGATTATTAATACGAGCTGGTTCAGCCGTGTTCCTAATACTTATTGGCAGACATGGTACACTTCACATGGAACGGTTCGGATTACCTATAAGGAACATTCAGTTGTGATCACTGGGTACGATTCTAAATATGTTTATTTCAATGATCCATTGGATGGAACGAAGAATAAAAAGCGCCCGATCAAAACATTTGTTGAGGGATGGAAACAATTTGGAAGCCAGGCGATTAGTTATTATTAAGACGTTCCCATCCTTGTTTTTCTGAAAAAAGGAATATGAACCAGATCGATTAGGAAGTTAATTCCGATCGAAACCATGATGGTTAGGATAAACACCCAAACCACGATTAGGGTCGAATAGTATGGAGCAAAGCTGATTTCTTGAAAAAAGTAATAGATAAAAAAGGTATGTGTCAGCCAAATAATCGTTGAGTGTTTTCCTAATAGAAGAAATAACCTCTCCAGTATGGTGATATTTTGAACTAGTTTCACAAACGAGAAGATCACCATAGGGGCAAGAATAAAATCTGAGTAATTATAGATCCCTTCTATTTCAGGCCCTCTTGTTTCAATAATAAATTTGAAAGAGTACTGTCTAAAATAAAAATAGAGAACAAGAAGCAGCATAAACACGATCTTATTATTTAGATGTATTTTAGAGAAAAATGCATCCATTTTTTCAAATAAAGAATATTTGGAAAAGTAGATCCCAGTAATGAACATGATTTGCCACTGAAATAACGTCCCTAAATGATTGATTCCAATCTGAACTAGTTCCAGGTTAGAAAAAAATTCGTCAATGTGTAAAAAGAAAGCAGAAAGAAACAAAAAAATAAACGAGAGGTAACTTATCAAAGTCGGCCATTTTTCAATCAATTTTATAATCAGTGGGAAAAGCAATACCAATTCAATGTAAACAGAGATGAACCACCACTCGCCATTATAGGTATGAATCAGAGCAAATAAATTATAAATAAACAGTTTAGGGATCCACGCATACCTTACCGTGTCCTCAAAATATTTGAGTCCAATCGGAATAAAAATAAAAAAGACAAGCCAGTAAATAGTAAAAAAGTTAAATGCCCTTATCAGCCCCTGGCGGAAGGTAAACTTGTGTTTTGATTTGAAGCTTTTATAAAGACCCAATCCGCTGAGGAACAGGAAAATAGCTACACATAGTTTACCAAACTGACCAATGAGCTGGTCTAAAGGTAAGTTATCCACCATCATAATCGGCTTGTAATGGACAGCCTCAATACGGTTGGGAAAAGCAAATAAATGGTGATAAACCATTAAAACGATGGCAAGTCCCTTGGAAATTGCGGTCATATTTCTAGAAAAAATAAATGGTTTATCTTCCATATATCATTCACCTCAGGAAAAAAATCTCGTTTTATCCATAGGTTGTTTGGAATCATGCAGGATTATTCATCACGTAGGATTTTTCTTTTGCACGAGAATTGAGGAAAAGCGTCTAATGCATATCTTAGAATAGAAGATTTAGAGTTTTTTATTTTAGAGGGGGAAAAAGATATGTTAAAAAAAACAACCACAGTCATTTTTGCGATGCTGCTTCTGCTAAGTACCTGTTTTTTTTCAACAAATAAAACGTATGCGAGCGAGAAAACAGCTAGTAAGGTTGTTTATTTGACCTTTGATGATGGCCCGAATCAATACACGCCTAAAATACTGGATATTTTGAAAAAGAAACAGGCACATGCAACCTTTTTTATGATCGAAGGAAATATCAAACGAAATCCTAAAACGGTTAAGAGAATGATTAAAGAAGGCAATTATCCAGCATTACACAGTGTTTCCCACAGTGTTAAAAAATTATATCGCGGAAGTTCAAAGAACGTTGCAGTCGAAATGGAGAAGACACGGCAAACTTTGTTAAGAGTTTCGAAGTTTAATAGTATGTTAACCCGCGCGCCGTATGGAAGCAAACCCTATATGAAGAAACCCTTAAGGGATGCATTAGCAAGAAAGGGCTTTAAAATGTGGGATTGGGACATTGATACACTTGATTGGAAATATAATCGGACCAATCCGAAGACGATTACATCAAGAGTGAAATCCGGACTTAAAGGTAAAAAGGGACCAATCGTGATTCTATTCCATGATTCAAAAGGAACAGCACAGCAGCTTCCGATTATTATTGATTACCTGCGCAAAAAAGGTTATACACTAGAGGTCTATAACCCGCAAAAACATATTGTTAAGAATTTTTGGAATGATAAGAGATTTTAATCAGACCATTTACTAATTATAAGGTATTTGACCGCGATACAGTTAAGATTTACTTACAATAATAAAACGCAAAAAGGGCTGCAAGAGAGGCAGCTCTTTTTGTTGTGGCTAAGGTATGGGCTTATTGAACTGAAAATTCAAAGGACTCCCCCGATACTTTGTATAAATAATAACAGCTAGAAAAAAGCTAAAAAAATACTACTTTCTCATCTGTTCAATCCTTCTCCTTATGGTGTATTCTTGTCTATCAATTATGTCCCCAGTCATTTTATTTGATTTTCATTAACACAAATCGTCTAATAAACCGATAAAATTGTATAAATTAACAAAATCTATACATAACAATGATTAATTGTTAAAATCTAATAGGAATATTGTCGAAATTTCAGGGAGTGTGACAGAAAAAGCATGAATATTAAACAAAAAGCGACGGTATCAATCATCATCCCATATTATAACTCCATGGAATTCATCGGAGATTGTTTAAATTCCGTATTATCACAAACCTATACGAATCTGGAGATTATCATCATAAATGATGGTTCGGATGCAGAAAATACTCGATACATTGAAACGTTGCAACACGACAAAAGAATGGTCTATATAAAAAATGAATCAAAAAAGGGAGTAGCCTACTCACGGAATAAAGGCTTGAGTTCCGCAACTGGAGAGTTTGTGCTTTTTCTAGATAGTGAGGACATCCTAGCAGAAAAAGCGATTGAAATTCTTCTATCATATATTGAAGATGCACCCGCCATTGCAGGAAAAACTAAACGATTATTAAGACCTAATGATTTAGAGGTTCCACAGCCTCCAGAAGTCATCGTGACCTCTAAACCAACTCAAAAAATATTCCATAGCGGAAGTATTTTAAATGTATTGATTCGGAGCAGTTTCATCAAGGAACATAAGGTTCGCTTTTATGAGGACACGGAAGGAGCCACAGATATATCGGGGATCATCCCGTTTCTCTTATACGTAAAGAGTTTACCCAGCTTGAATATCCATACATATTTTCAACGGGTTCGTAATGACCCCATTTCCAATCCAAGTCTGGTCCAACGTTCAATCCAAGAGAGAACTCGTGATTTTATCAAAGTCTATATGGAAATGAATCAACAGTATGGAACGTCTCAATCAGTGAAGGAATATTTGGACAGGCTGCTTCTCAGGTTCTATCGACGACAGGTTATTAATATTTTTAACGACCAAAAACACATGGATGAGTTCTTTGACTTATTGTCTTCAGCAATGAGTATTCTCAACCCAGCTAGCATTGCTTCGCAGCCTAGTCATATTAAAAGGGAAGTCAATCAGTTACGGGCTGGAAATAAGAATAAATTCATCAAAGGATATAGATTCCATGTAGAAGCAAGGGACTTTAAAAATGCGATAAAAGGGTTCACTAGGCTTAAAAGGTACATCTACAATAAGTTTTTCTTGAGATTACCGATGAAGGAGAATTACATTATTTTTGAGAGCTTCTTAGGAAAAAACTACTCGGATAGTCCTCGAAATATATACGAATATATTATTGAAAACAATCTTGATTATCAGTGTATCTGGGTTTTCAATGATAAAAATCGTCAAATTCCTGGAAATGCGAAAATCGTAAAACGATTCAGTCTTGCCTACTATTATTATTTTGCGGTATCGAAATACTGGATCAATAATATGCGGCAACCGCTCCATCTTGTCAAGCGAGAGGGAAATGTATTTTTGGAAACGTGGCATGGGACTCCGCTAAAAAAATTGGTTTTTGATATGAAGGACGTCTATTCGGCCAATCCAAGATATAAGCGGGATTTCTATATGCAGTCACGGGCGTGGGATTATTTATTATCACCAAACCGCTATTCTTCTGAAATTTTTCGAAGTGCCTTTAAGTTTGATAACGAAATGCTGGAGTTTGGCTACCCCCGCAATGACATTCTTTATTCACCGCAAAAAGAAGAAATTGTGGCTCGTGTCAAGAAAACCATAGGGATTCCTGACCATAAAAAGGTGGTATTATATGCACCAACCTGGCGGGATGATGACTTCTATGAGCCAGGAAAATATAAATTTCAACTGCAGTTGGATTTACATAAAATGAAGGAAACTCTTGGAGGTGACTATGTAGTCGCACTAAGGATGCACTATTTTATTGCGGATGATATTAATGTGGAAGGTTTGGATGGCTTTGCGTTCAATCTTTCAAAGTATGATGATATTGCTGAATTATACCTGATTTCGGATATTCTTATCACTGATTATTCTTCAGTATTTTTTGATTACGCCAATCTTAAGCGCCCTATTTTATTCTTTACGTATGACCTGGATAAGTATCGGGACCAATTAAGAGGGTTCTATCTGGATTTTGAAAATGAAGGCCCAGGACCATTACTGCGGACAAGTGATGCCGTCATAGATGCGATTGCAAACATTGATGTGATAAGTGAGCAGTACTCAGATAGATACGCTGCATTCTATGAACGGTTCTGCAGCTGGCATGATGGAAAATCCACGGAGAAGGTCGTTAAAAAAGTATTGCTGGGTGAGGACCCAAGCTTTCAAAAACAATCAGAGAATCACGGAGGATAAAAATCGTGCTATTTAGTTCAACCGTATTTTTATTTTTATTTTTGCCTCTTACACTAACTTTATATTTTTTAGCCCCCCGAAAGTTAAGGAACACCGTTTTACTTTTGGCTAGTTTGTTTTTTTACGCATGGGGCGAACCAAAGTTTGTTTTATTTTTGTTTCTTTCTATTGTTCTCAATTATGTTTTTGCACTATTAGTTGATCAAAATAGGGAAAAACATGTCTTGATTAAGTGGATAATGGGGGTAACTATTTTTGCGAATTTGTCCATTTTGATTGTTTTCAAATACGCAAATTTTATTGTCGATAACATTAATGAACTGTTTGGAACCACGATTGAATTGGGAAATATTCCGTTTCCGTTAGGGATCTCCTTTTTTACCTTTCAAGGACTAAGCTATGTAATTGATGTGTACAGAAAAGATGCGAAAGCACAAAAAAACCTAATCAATATGGCGATGTATAAAGCGTTGTTTCCGCAGCTGATTGCTGGACCGATTGTCCGCTATGTCACAGTGGCACACCAAATCGATGAACGGAAAGAATCGATATCGAAATTTGCGTATGGGACGAAACGATTTATCATTGGCCTTGCCAAGAAAATGATTCTAGCCAATAATTGCGGCTGGGTCGCTGACCAAGTTTTTTCCATGCCTGCAGGTGAAATGTCCGTGGGCATGGCATGGATTGGAATCATAGCTTATTCATTACAAATCTACTTTGACTTTTCGGGATACTCCGATATGGCCATCGGTTTAGGAAGAATGTTTGGCTTTGATTTTCTTGAGAACTTTAATTATCCGTATATTTCGCGTTCTGCAACGGAATTCTGGAGAAGATGGCATATCTCCTTAAGTACCTGGTTCAAGGATTATTTATATATTCCTTTAGGCGGAAACCGTGGTGGAACATATAAAACCTACCGAAATTTGTTCATTGTCTGGCTTGCAACTGGGATTTGGCATGGTGCCGCCTGGACGTTCATCGCGTGGGGAGTTTATTACGGAGTGTTAATCATGTTAGAAAAAGCATTTTTACTGAAATGGATCAAAAGTATTCCGAGGGTATTCCAGCATCTTTACGCCCTTATTGCTGTGCTGATTGGCTGGGTATTCTTTCGAGCAGAGACATTCACGTATGGGTTTAATTATTTGAAAGTGATGTTTTTTGCGAATGGCAACCCGATTTGGGACCAGCAGGCAAGCTTTTACCTTTCCCAATATGGAATCGTTCTATTGATTGCTATCATTGCTGCTACACCTGTATTCCAAGTTCTCAAAGACAAAGTTATTAAACCGGGGACAACGGGCATCGCAAGCGGCAGAGATTTTGTGGTTACAGCAAGTTATGCTGTTATTTTCTTTTTAACGCTTGTTAGCGTGGTATCGTCCACCTTCAATCCATTTATTTATTTCCGGTTTTAATGAGTATGGAGGGAATTATGAAAAAAGCTAATGTACAAGGCATTGCCGTTATAGCTATTTTTCTATTAACGATCTTCGGTTTCTTTATCTTTACATTTGTGACCCCATCGAAGTCCATGTCGTTACTAGAAAATCGAAAGCTGGCGCAAAGGCCCGATTTAAATAAGGATAATTTACTTACTGGGGAGTATTCCAAGCGGTTTGAGCAATATTACAATGATCAATTTCCGATGCGTGATTCATTTATTGAAACAAATGCCTTAATTAATAAGAATTTCTTCCGCCAAAATATTATTGAGGATGTCTATGTGGCGGATGATGGGTATTTGTTATCACAAATTGCTGAGGTTACTCCTGCCGATGCGAAACAAACAGCAGGCAGAATTAATGAACTTGCTGCTCATCTTTCAAAAAAGAACGTCAGTGTGTATACCGCATTAATGCCCAATAAATCAACCATGATGGAGAATAAATTTCCTGCCTATTTTCCAAGCTATGGTCAAAAAAATATGAACCTACTTTATAAGGAGCTTGAAAAAGCGTCCCATCCGATTGACTCCAGGGCTGCACTAAATAAGCATATGAATGAAGACTATATGTTTTTCTATACAGACCACCATTGGCAAGCAAAGGCTGCCTTTTATGCCTATCAAAATGTCATGTCTGAAATAAATGCAAATGAGCCAATCGATGATCAAGTTTACCAATACAGCGATTATGATTGGAAAATATCAGGAAAACCATTTTATGGTTCTGATGCGCGGAAAACAACAAGTGCCAATGCCAAAATGACAGATGCGATTCTTGTAGCAGAGCTGAAAGAAAAACATCAGCCATTTACAATGAAATGGGGAAATCGGACAAAAAGCGGATTATATAATATGGATTTCTTAACGATGGAAGATCCGTACACCAATCGTTATCAAGCCTACTTAGGCGGGGATTATGCCCACCTGCTAATAACCAATCCTAATAAATCAAATGGAAAAAAGGTATTAGTGATTAAGGATTCTTATGCAAATGCATTTATTCAATTTCTTGTTCCACACTATAAAGAGACGCATGTATTAGATCTCCGCCATTACAACAAAATGCCCATCGAAAAATATGTGGAGAAAAACAATATTGACCAAGTTATCCTACTTAATAATATCAACTCAATATTTGTAACCCCTGCATTAACAAATTTTAATCATCCAGGGCAGGGTGAAAATCAGTAAACATGATGCTTGCCCTTTTTCTAATCTATTCTTTCGGAGGTAGTAAATTTGGAGCCAGAAAATCGGTCCTATAATGATTTTTATTTTTCAATCATTATGGCGGTGTATAATGTTGAAGACTATTTAAAAGAAGCTGTCGAGAGCATCATTAATCAAACGTTAAATTTCGACAAGCATATTCAATTGATTTTGATTAACGATGGAAGCATAGATGAAAGCGGGAAACTATGTAAAAAGTTTCAAAAAAAGTATCCGAATAATATCGTCTTTATTGATCAAGAAAACCAAGGGGTAAGTAGTGCCCGTAATGCCGGGTTAGAGGCAGCAAAGGGGAAATATGTTAACTTCCTCGATCCAGATGATAAATTATCATTAAATGCTTTAGAAAAAGTCTATAACTTTTTTGAAAAGCAAGGAAAAGATATCGATGTTGTTTCCATTCCAATCTATTGGTTTGACCAGGCTAAAGGTGAGCATCTACTAAATTACAAATACGCATCCAATAGAATCATCAATATACTAAAGGACCATCGCTTTATTCAAATGTCTGCATCTAGTTCGTTTGTTCGAAGGACGGCAATTGGCGAGCAAAGATTTAAAGAAACCCTTAAATATGGGGAAGATGCAGAATGGTTAAATCGGATTATCTTGAAGAAGTGTGAATATGGTGTTGTAAAAAAAGCTAAATATCATTACCGTAAACGAAGTACTAATACTTCGGCGACCCAGCAAGCCTTACAGGATAAGGATTATTATTTGCACAGTCTAAAGAACTTTTCATTTACGTTCATTAATATGTCACTGGAGATTTTGGGATTTGTTCCGAAATACTTCCAATATATGATTATGTATGATTTGCAGTGGCGTCTTAATAATAATGATTTAAATGTACTTATGACAGCAGAGGAAACAGAAAATTTCCTGAAAAAACTTAAAGAGTTATTAAGTTTTATCGATGAGGATATTATTCTGGAACAGAAGCATTTAAATATGTATCGGAAGAATTATTTGTTACGAATTAAGTACGACCAGAATTATGCTGATTTTTACCAACCATTCCATTCACCTAATAATGCTGTCTTATTACATGGCAATCGGGTCATGGATGCTTTGGACCAGCATCAATTGGCAGTAGAGTTAATCAATATTGAGAATAAGCAGCTTTTCATTGAAGGTCATTTTACTTCCCTTTTTGAAAATAGTGATACGAAAATTGTTGCTGACGTTAATGATGAAATGATTGAAACACAAATCGTCGAACGTTTTTATAAAGATACGAATGTCTTTGGGAAAAACATAAAAAAGGCGCTAGGGATTAAATTCAACTTTCCTTTAGATAAAATAGGAAAACAGAGTAAATCTCTAAAAGTTACTTTTTATGTAATCGTCAAAGAGAGTAAAGTAAAGTTAGATATGCTATTTAGCGGGCAAAGCCACTTAAAAGATAATAGTTATTCTTATTTTAATAAGAACGGCTACATGGTTATTTACCAGAAAAAGAAGAAGCAATTTTTGATTAGAAAAAGTGAATTTAAATTAATTCGTGGGAAAGAAATTGCCGTACTTAAGACTTTATATAAATTGAATAAACCAGGCTCCAGAAAGGCGTTATTGATCAGATTAGATCATTTTTTCCAAAAGCACTTCTTTCAAAAGAAGCGTATTTGGTTATTTATGGACCGGGTTAATAAAGCCGATGACAATGCGGAAGTTCTGTTTGAATATGCGACAAAGCAGCAGGATGGCATTCAGAAATACTTTGTTATAAATCAAGATAGTGAAGATTTTAAACGACTTCAAAAAATTGGCAATGTTATTCCATATGGATCGCGCCAGCACAAACGGTATTTATTACTTGCCGACAAGTTGATTTCCTCTCATGCCGATGAGTTTATTGTCAATCCATTTGGGAAAATGAAAAAGTATCTTAAGGATTTATTTACGTATGATTTTATTTTCCTGCAGCACGGCATCACGAAGGACGATATTTCGAGTTGGTTAAATAAATATAAGAAGAATATTCGTCTGTTTATCACGGCGGCCAATCAGGAATACGATTCGATTGTAAATGGCCATTATGATTACACCGAAAAAGAGGTCCTTTTATCAGGGTTTCCGCGCTTTGATAAGCTGCAAAATGATGATAAGAAGCGGATTCTTATCATGCCGACATGGCGCAGCGATTTGGTAGCAAAACTAAATCCAATCACTGGAACGCGCGAATATAATCCTGTTTTTAAGGAATCAGAATACTTTAAGGCCTTCAATGATTTGCTGAACAATGAAAAGTTATTAAAAGCAGCAAAAGAAAAAGGTTATAAGCTTGTCTTTTTCCCACATCCTAATATCAGGCAGCAGTTGAAGGATTATCAGATTGATGATTCGATTGAAGTGGCGGACATGAATAGCAGTTATCGTGATAATTTTAATCAATCCAGTTTACTGGTCACGGATTTTTCCTCGGTCGCCTTTGATTTTGCTTATCTAAAGAAGCCGGTAATATATTATCAATTTGGAATGAACCATTTGGCAGAAGGTTATTTTGATTATCAAACGATGGGGTTTGGTGATGTCTTGACTGAAAGTGAGCAAGTGGCAGACAGAATTATTCAATATATGAATCAAAATTGTCAAATGGAAGCCGCGTTTCAGGAACGAGTGAATCAATTTTATTCCTTTACGGATCAAGATAACTGTAAACGGGTTTATGAAGCGATTCGCCAAATAAATCAACCTAAATATCCAAAAAAATAATCTAGGGCAAGATTCAAAAGAGCTATTTTCCATTTGGGGAATAGCTCTATATTTTTGTGGTCCCGATATAAAAGTCCCACAAATTGTCGATTTTGGTATAAGTATTTTGTCGTAATTTGTAAAAATAGATTAAAATTCTATGACTATATTGTTACAATAGAAAATAGTTCGTCTACTGAAATATGTTCTTGAAATATTGCTAGATTTATAGAGAACACGTTGATTCTCATTTCAAGGTCAAACTTTGTAGAGGACTTGAGGGTCGTAATTGACTTTTTTACAAATTAATAATCACTTTTTAGGGAGGCATTATGGAGAAGGTTAGAAAAATAGTTGGACATGCCACTATCGCAGGCTTATTGTTCACAACAACAATGAGTCCTTTACCTGCGTTTGCAGAGGGGAGTGCGACTGAGGCAGCAATAACTGCTGTCGATACGGAACAAGATTCAACGGCTTCGGATGATAAGGTTCAAGCTGCCGAGGAAAATACGGCGGATGTTGAACAGAAGACAGAAGCTGAAAAATCATCTACGGCGGATGTTGAACAGAAAACAGAAGCTGAGGAATCACCTACGGCCGTTGAGAACGAAGCAGTTACTGAAGAAACACCACCTACAGTTGAGAAAGAACAGTTAGACTCAAACGCTGCGGTCGAAAAAAACAATATGACTAAGGCTGCTAAAATGGCGACTGTTGAGGTCGAGCTTGCCGGGATAACCATTCAGCCTGAGACTGTTGTGTATGGAGAAGCATCTACAGATTCTGCCCCTATTAAGACGTTTACGGAAGGTACTTCTGTAAAAGTGTATGATTTTTCAGCTGATTGGTATGTTACCACAGCCAATGTTGTAGGCACCAATCAGTTAGGTTATATCCAAAAAAGTGAGATAGATTTAATCACCTCAACACCGGTTAAGTCTGAAGGGATTGCGTTGAAGGATCCGACTAATTTATACACCTCACCAATGAGAAGTTCAAAAGTTGTAAGAATTTATAGCGAAGGCTCTCTATTAAAATATTATACCTATACATCCGGTTGGTATAAATCAAGCGTGAATGTTAATGGTGTGCTGCAATCCGTCTACATTAACAAGGATGATGTCGAGCAGATTATCGCTAATCCAGTTAAACAAGAAGGTTTTGCTGCAAAGAACCCAACTAATTTTTATGCCTCACCATCAAGAAATGCTCAAGTATTACGAACCTTTGCAGAAAATTCCTATCTTTCTTTTTATACCTATACATCTGATTGGTATAAATCGGCCGTATCTGTGAATGGACAGATCCGTACGATTTATATTCATAAAGACGATGTTGAAAAACCAACAACCAATCCTGTGAAACAATCCGGGATCGCGGTATCAAACCCAACAAACATGTACTCTGCTCCAGTAAAGGGGTCAAAGGTTTTAAAAACCTATCGTCCCGGTGCAAAGTTATTGTATTACACGTTTTCATCACAATGGTATAAGTCAACTGTGACTTATAATGGGGTCCCAACTGTTGTCTATATTGCAAAGGATGAAGTGGACCAGCTGGTTAATCAAGCGGAAAAAGAGGAAGGAATTGCGCTTTTAAATCCTACCAAATTGTACGCTTCTCCAACTAGGGATGCGAAAGTATTGAAAAGCTATAAACCAGGATCCATTTTAAAATATTATTCGTATACAACTCATTGGAAAAAGTCGTATGTAACAGTAAATGGGACTGTTCAGACGATTTATATTCATAAGGATGATCTCGAGCAATCTAACTTCTCGAATACTACTTTACAAGGTCTGTCATTAAGATCATCTACTCATGTTTATTCATTGCCTTCAAGAGATTCGAAGATTCTAAGAGATTATCCGAAAAATATGATACTAAAATTTTATAACTATAGTGAACACTGGTATAAATCCTATGCTACAGTAAATGGAAAAGTTGTGATCTGCTATATTAACAAGTCAGATATTGGTGAACAGCGAATAACGGTCTATGATTTGACTTTAGATCAAGCGGTAAATATGCAAAAGAATGCTTCGCCAGTAACCGATAAAGACGCAGAGTGGTTATCCGCTACAAGCGAACAAGTTGAATATTATCTGGACCCTCTAAACTTCCAATCTAATTCGGATACGTATTTGCAATTCTTAATCTTGTCGCATCCGGCAGGGACAAACGCAACTGAGTTGAATAACCGGATTCTTTATGGAAAAGGTGTTCTTGCAGGTAAGGGGAATTCCTATATAAATGCAGCCCAAACTTACCATGTCAATGAGATCTACCTCATCAGTCATTCACTTTTAGAAACTGGTAATGGTTCAAGTAAGCTTGCCACTGGGATAAAAGTAAATGGCGTAACGGTCTATAATGTTTATGGCGTCGGTGCCTTTGACATCAACCCAGATTATTATGGTGCTCAGTTTGCTTATGAACAAGGGTGGACAACTGTCGAGAAAGCAATAATTGGCGGTGCCAAGTTTGCTGCTGAAAAGTATATTCATGCAGGACAAGACACGCTCTATAAAATGCGCTGGAATCCAGATGCGATGAATACCTATGGTTATGCCTCCCATCAATATGCAACAGATATTGGCTGGGCTGTAAAACAAACGACGAGAATGTCACAGATGTTAAGTACGCTAACACAATTTACGCTGCTCTATGATATTCCTGTTTATCAATAATGAAAAAGAAAAAGGGTGGATCCATTTTATTTTTGGATTCACCCTTTTTACTATTAATTCAAGTCTACTACTTTCAGGTTTACTTTGTTTAACAGAAATTTTCTGCCAGATTCAGTTTCTAGGCCGAATTGGAATTTACTCCGATAGAAGGGCAAAGTGGTTTCAAAACCAGCATGCTCGTAGTTTCGGACGACGGTTCCCCAGATGATCCGCAGTTTTCCTGGAATTTCGACTTTTGGCAAATACGTGATCTTGTCTTTCGCCTGGATAAACAGCCGATCATTTTCCTTCATAAAATAGACTTTATTCATGAAGTGACCTTTTATTGTCCACTTTAATGCACGGTGATGACATTCAGTTATGACTACTTTCTGTTTTTCAATCTTCTTGGGACTTATATTTTCTTTGTACGGCCAGCCATTTTCACTTAGGTTTAACAAATAGGTTTTATAATAAAAAGGCATGTCCTGTTCCTTGATGTATTTCTGATCAAACAGTTGAATTAACTTCACAAATTCCTCGAAAAACTCATCTTGTTCTTCTTTGGTTAATACTTCAAAGATTATCGGGTTGTTCTTTGGAAAAAGATACAACCGAATATGGTACGTGATTAAAAACTGCACATAAGGGAGGATCTCGTTATAACGGCTCTTTGATTCGTTAATCAACGTTAAATAACAGCGTCTAATCATTTCCGTGTATCGTGATTTTTGATACCAAGCATTACTAACAAGTGAATCCTCATCGACACGTCGGCGGTAATGATATTTTGCTTCCGAGACTACCCCATATTGCTTGTGCTCTAATAAAAAGGTATTGATAAAGAGGGCATCCTCCCAAAATTTGATGTCGGTTTGAAATCGCAAATCCGGATTAGTTAGGAAATGTTTCGCTTTAAAAAAGCATCCGCCAATATGAAAATGAATCGCCGTATACTCCTCGAGAATATGGATAACACGGTCTCCTTGCTCAAAACGATAGTTCAATCTGTGCGGAGTATCGATTCGTTCAAAATGGTAGAGAGGAATCACAGCTAGTTGTATTTCAGAATTCCGCGAAAAAAAAGAACCCACTTTTTCAAGTGTATCCTCAGACAGAAGGTCATCGGCATCTAGAAAACCAATATAATCTGAATGTGGTGATACATGATCAAAGCCGGTATTCCTTGCACTGCCAGGACCGGCATTTTCACGGTAAACATATTTAATATTACTAGGATATTGGTTGACGTAGTTTTGACAGATATCTTTTGATTGATCGGTACTTCCGTCATCAACAAGAATTATTTCGACATTTTGTTTAAAGTCAACTGTTTGATGGATAAGGCTTTCAATCGCTTCTTGTACATATTTCTCTGCATTATAGACAGGAATGATCATCGAAAAAAGCATGCGGTAACTGCCCCTTAACTGTATTTGTGGTAGGTATTGTATTCATTATAGTAGAGTGTCTGGATGAGTACAATATTCCTTGTAATCAGAATTCAACAATCTCGCAACAACTGCTAGTTATTATTACACTACGAACAATATTGGAAGTTCTTTATCAAGCAAATGGATGACCGGGAAATCCTGATATCCATTTGCTTTTTTGTCGTTTAGAAAAAGTAGATGGTCAGCTCCGTACATATAATGCATCAAAAATGGTAAGAATAACTAATAAAAAATTAGAAGAAAGTGAACTGGTAAGGGAGCTGTAGATGTTCATGAATAAAAAGGTTTTAAAAAGAAGAATTAAATTTATTTTCGGACCCCTCTATAATTATGTTAGAAAGGCCAATCATCGCAGAAATTTTCAGTATAGAAGATTTTATGGAAAATCAAAGGTGAGGGACCATACTATACTTTATGAAAGCAGGGACGGAAAAAGTGTAACCGATAGCCCATATGCTATTTTTAAATACCTCTTACATCACCCCGAATTTCAGCATTTCAAACATATTTGGTCAATCCATCATGAGAAAGAGTTAGAAAGCGTGATCGCCAACTATAAAGACTTGAAAAATGTGATATTTGTGAAACGGAATTCAAAGGAATATCTTAAGTGGTTAGCCACGAGCAAGTACTTGATTAATAATTCTACCTTTCAGCCTTTTTTTATTCCCAAAAAAGAGCAAGTCTATATTAATACCTGGCATGGGACTCCGTTAAAAAGAATGGGATTTGATATCCCTGGAAATCCAGCCCACTCGCAGAATGTAGTGAGGAATTTTCTTAGTGCGGATTATCTCTTAAGTCCCAATGACCATACAACCAAAATGTTTCTTAAAAGTTATAAACTAAACGGACTATATAATGGAGAAATTATTCAAGAAGGCTATCCAAGAATAGATCTAACCTATCATACTGATGCAGATAGATTTCATTCTTTACTCACTCGATTAGGGCTAGAAATCGATAAAAATAAACAGACGATTCTGTATGCACCTACATGGAAAGGGACAAATGTATCAAAAGCAAAAAATGATATGTTCCAAATCATTAGTGAAATGACCTATTTGAGGCAAAAGGTAGGAAACGAGTATAACCTTTTAATCAAAGTTCATCCCTTTTTGTATAATCAAGCGAAGAAATTTACTGAAATTAAAGAGATCTTAGTTCCGGACTTTGTAGATACTAACGAGCTGTTAAGTACTGTGGATCTTTTAATCACCGATTACTCGAGTATCTTTTTTGATTACCTTGTAACTGAAAAACCAATATTATTCTATATTTGGGATTATGACGATTACCAGGAAGAAAGAGGTATGTATTTATCCGAGGATGAACTACCAGGACCTACGCTCTTTACCATCGAAGAAGTAGCTGACGCCGTTCAAGATATTAAAAAAATAAGTGATAGCTATCGCTCTGTCTATCAGGCAGCAAAAAACAAATTCACATCACATGATGATGGAAAGGTGACGGCTAGAATCGTCCAATACGTCTTTAACCAGGAAAAGACTCCAATCAATATCATTAATCAATTGGACCGGGAAAAAAAGAAAATCCTTATTTATCCGGGCGGGTTGCAAAACAATGGCATTACCTCATCCTTTATCAATCTAGTCGACAATATTGACTTTAGTAAGTTTGATGTTAGTATTTTCATGAAATCACCAAAATCGAAAGAAACCTTAAATAATATCGCAAAGGTAAATAAGAATGCTAGGTTCTTGTTTCGAAATGGATTAGAAGTACATAGTCTTTTTGAAGTGTATCGGGATAAATTTGTTCATAATCGAGGAGCACATAGTAAAGTGACCAAAAAACTTTACCCAGAGAACGCCTATAAGCGGGAATACAACAGATTATCAGGTCGGGCACAATTTGATTATGCCATCGATTTTAGTGGTTACAGCTTGTATTGGGCCAAATATTTGCTTGCTTCCGATGCAAAGAAAAAAATCTGTTATATGCATAATGACATCCGTTCGGATAGTGAAAAGGTCATTAATGGGCGTCGTCCCCATCGAATAAATTTACGGGGTCTCTTTTCCGTCTATGATCGGTTTGACAAACTGGTAAGTGTATCACCAGCAACAATGGAGCTAAACAGAAGTAATTTAGCGGAATTTGCTGAGGAATTTAAATTTGATTTTGTCATGAACTCGATTAATCCAGAGAAAATTCTGAGACTAGGGAATGAAGAATGGACAGAAAGTATAACGAAATCGATAATCAATGAGGTTATCGCTGAAGACCAAATCATCAGTAATACGGTCTTTAAAGCAAGTGCAAGGATCACGAATCCAAAAAGCGAGGTAATCTGGAACAGACCACCTGTCGTAAGCGGAGCAGCTGAAGTGGCACCAGCTCTGAAATACCTAAACGAGGAAGTCGCCATTTTACGAGAGGTGCAAACAAAGTCTACTAATTATTATAAATTTAGTATCGATGACCGGATCGTTGGCTGGCTTGACCAAGGCTGTTTTGAATTGCTTCCAGATCGTGTCTTATTCCATACGCCCGTGCAGAAATTAGCGATTATTTCTCATGGAAATAGATATGACATTTGGAGTATGCCCTATAATCTAGAAGGAACAGAGAAAGTCGCTTCTGGCAAGGATTATAAAGGTCGATTAGTCGATGTAGATGAAGAAGCAAGAACACAGCAAGGAATCTATAGCCGGCTTTCTATCAAGGGAACCATGATTGGCTGGATTGATTCGTCGGCATTGACGATTGTTCGGGAATATGATGGAAGGAAGCAACTTCATTCCAAGATCCATCCTCCGTTGTATAAAATGCTCCATTCGAAAAAATACAAACTAGTGGTTCCAACTAAAATAGAAGAAAAACTTGAAACGATTGAAGAAACAGTGATCCCTCCTCAGCCGCTTGCAGAAAATTATAATTTCATTACGATGGGACGATTATCTCCTGAAAAAGGCCAGGATAACTTGATTAAGGCCTTCAGTCAATTTCAGCAGAAATTCCCAAATTCAAAGTTGTTTATTCTAGGTGAAGGTCCGTTAAGGAATGACTTGGAGAATTTGATTGCGGAATTGGAGCTATCAGATTCTGTATACTTGATGGGCCAATTAGAGAACCCATTTATATTAATGAAGAAATGCGATTGTTTTGTTCTTTCCTCCCATTATGAGGGCCAGCCAATGGTGTTACTAGAGGCGATGACCCATGGGATGAAAATCATTGCGACAGATATTGTTGCGAATCGAAATGTATTGGAAAATGGGCGGTATGGGTTATTAGTTGAAAATAGCATTGAAGGGCTGGAAAAAGGTCTCACTCAATTGGCGGGAAATGAGCTGGATATTAAGCTTGATGAATTTATTCCAGAAGAATACAATAAAAAGGCAATGGCATCGTTTTATCAAATATTAGATTGATGCAGGAATGTAGAATGGATCATAATTTGAATACGAAATAAGGAGACATAAAAATGAGTAAAGTCAAAAAGGCGATTATTCCAGCAGCGGGATTGGGCACAAGGTTTTTACCTGCTACGAAAGCAATGCCGAAGGAAATGCTGCCAATCGTTGATAAACCAACGATTCAATATATTGTTGAGGAAGCAATCGAATCAGGAATTGAAGATATTATCATCGTAACCGGTAAAGGGAAAAGAGCCATCGAAGATCACTTTGACAGCGCATTTGAACTGGAAGAAAATTTAGCTCGTAAAGAGAAGTTCGAGCTCCTCGAAGAAGTTCGTAAGCCCGGGAATGTTGATATACATTACATAAGACAAAAAGAGCCAAGAGGGTTAGGTCATGCGATTTGGTGTGCGAGAAAGTTCATTGGCAATGAGCCATTTGCGGTGTTATTAGGGGATGATATTGTCCAAGCAAAGGTGCCTTCATTAAAACAGTTAATGAACATATATGATAAAGTAGGTTCTTCTGTTATTGGGGTGCAGCCCGTTCCAATGGAAGAAACAAACCGCTACGGGATTATTGATCCCAGCCGGCAAGATGGACGCATGTATGAGGTAAGAAATTTTGTTGAAAAGCCGCCCGTCGAGTTAGCGCCATCAAATCTTGCCATTTTGGGAAGATATATTTTAACACCTGAGATTTTTGATCTCCTTGAAAATCAAGAAACAGGATCAGGCGGTGAAATTCAACTGACAGATGCGATTCAACGCTTGAATAGTATCCAGGATGTTTTTGCCTATGACTTTGAAGGAATCCGCTATGACGTGGGTGAGAAATTTGGTTTTATTAAGACAACGATTGAAATGGCTTTAAGCAGAGAGGAACTAAGGGAGCAATTGCTTGAGTACCTAGTGAAACTGGTTAATCAAGAAGTGAAAATGAATAAATAGTTTTTTGAGTAAACACGAGGCTGCTTTTTTTTATGCAGCCCTTTCAGTGTTTCTTCTTCAACGGTTAGGAGCGCGGTTTTATTGGTATCATCCGTGAAAAAGTTAGTAATAGCAGGATACAAATGGTTATTTCAGTTGGTTTCACTTTTCCCGCCACAGAAAAAATTAATTATGTTTGAAAGCTTTCTTGGCAAGCAATACAGTTGTAATCCTCGGGCGATTTACGAATACCTGCAAAGA
Organism: Neobacillus sp. KR4-4; assembly: GCF_042136325.1. Lineage (NCBI taxonomy): Bacteria > Bacillati > Bacillota > Bacilli > Caryophanales > Bacillaceae > Neobacillus > Neobacillus sp. KR4-4. The sequence continues at coordinate 183,207 of NZ_JBHHJU010000006.1, read as the reverse complement.
AATCATCCTGAATATGAACTTATTTGGAGTGTCGATCCCCGGTTTGAAAAAGGCTTTGTTGAGAAAGGAATTCCGTATGCCCGACGCTTTTCGGTAAAATGGCTGTTTTTGATGGCGAGGGCAAGGTTTTGGGTAACGAATAGCCGGATGCCCCTGTGGATTCCGAAGCCAAAGCAGACCATTTACTTGCAAACATGGCATGGGACCCCCTTGAAAAAGCTGGCCCATGATATGAAAGAAGTGCTCATGGCAGGGACAACGACGGAGCAGTATAAGCAAGAATTTTATCTTGAATCACGGAACTGGGATTATTTAATTTCTCCCAATCGGTATTCAACAGAAATATTTAAGCGTGCCTTTAAATTCGATAAAGAAATGATTGAATCGGGTTATCCACGAAATGATATTTTTTATAAAGATGATCGTGACGATCGTGCCAAGGAATTTAAGCAGAAGCATCAGCTTCCTGAGGATAAAAAGGTGATCCTTTATGCGCCGACGTGGCGCGACAATCAATTTCATCAAGAAGGTAAATATAAGCTTGATTTGCAGTTGGATTTGGAAAAACTTAAACAAGACCTCGGGGATGAATATATTATCATTCTCCGGATGCATTATCTAGTCGCTGAAAACTTTGACTTGGAGGCGTATAAAGGCTTTGCTTGGGATTTTTCCAAGCATGAGGACATCCGAGAACTATATTTAATCAGTGATTTACTGATTACGGATTATTCGTCTGTATTTTTTGATTATGCGAATTTGAAACGGCCGATGATATTCTTTACCTACGATCTTGAGGAATATAAGGACGATATAAGAGGTTTTTACTTTAATTTTGAAGAAAAAGCACCAGGACCGCTCGTCGAAACAACTGAAGAAGTGATTGCTGCTATTAAAGACCAAGTCAATCCTACGGTTTCAAATGAACGGATGAATGATTTTTATCAACAGTTTTGTTACCTAGAAGATGGGCATGCGGCAGAAAGAGTGGTCAATGAAGTCATTTTAAAAAATTGAAAATAAACGGATCGAAAACACCCAAGGTTGAAATTTGGGTGTTTTTGTCATTTTGTCCCACATAGGACAGTGATAGTTGACAAATTCTCCGAAGAATCCCCCTAATTCTCATGAGTAAATCGACCTATTTTTTCGAATTGCAACAAGTATTTATTGGAAACTATTTAAAATTAAGAGGATATCAGCGATAATAGAATTTGATAACGTTATATTTTCCCAGATTTAATGGGAGGATGCAACTTTCGGCATAATTTGAGTTTTTTTATATTTTTGTAGAAAAATCATAAATGCAGCATTCAAAATCCGACAGGGAGGTGTGTCAATGAGAAATATCGGGAAAGTTCTTCTCTTATCAACTAGTTTATTAGTAGGAGAGGTTGTCACCCCAATTATTCCATCAAAGGTGCAACTTGCCTATGCCGCCAGCACTATAAAATTAGCAAATATCAGTTACCAAACGACTGACAATGTTAATTTGCGAACGGGTCCTTCGACAAAATATAAAGCAATCCTTCAGGTCCCTAAATCAAAAACGATCACTGCCACTGAACAAAAAGGCACCTGGGTAAAGGTTTCGTACCAATACACCCTAAAAGGGAAGAAAGTCGTCCAAACAGGTTGGGTTAGCGCCTCCTATATCAAGAAAATTTCTACAGCACCAAAAACGGTTAAATTTGCAAAAACAATGTATCAGACGACCGATAATGTTAACATCCGCTCAGGAGCCAGCACGAAATATAAAACATTACTTTCAATTCCAAAGGGCAAGACCATCACAAGCGCGGAGAAAGTAACGGATTGGTATAAGGTGACCTACACCTATTCTTCTAAAGGGAAAAATGTAACAACTACTGGCTGGGTAAAAGGGACTTTTTTAAAGGAATACTATAAATATAGTGCGTTTGCCGGAGGCTATTATTTTCCCAAAAAGACAGTGAAGCTTTATTCTACTCCTGATACAAAGAAAAGCGTTCTTTACAGCCTTGCAAGCGGAAACGGACTTTATTCTGCCTATCAAGCAGTTAATAGTGTCGGGCAGGTATGGTATAGGGTGTCTTACAACGGCAAAACACTGTATGTTTTTAGCGGAGAGGTAAGCAAAGCTCCGGTGACTTCCTTTGCGGCAGCAGACTATCAGGCCAAACTAGATACATATGTATACGCATCCTATGGGAAGGTCTATACAAAACTAGTAAAGATACCAAAGCAAACAATCATTTCTTCTAAGCAAAGAATCGGAGATTGGTATAAAGTCTCCTATAACGGGAAATCTGGCTATGTCTATGGCGGCGATATTTCGAAATATGCTAAGCCTGCCGAGACAACCGACAAGGGAGGAACTGACAACGGTGGGGTAAACATTCCTCCAACCGATACCATTGCCGAGCAAGCCATAACCAAGACAACTTATGCGGTTACGGATCAATTAAATGTTAGACAAGCTGCGGCTACAACTGCTGCCATTTTAACCTCGATTCCTAGAGGAACAATCATTATTCCAACCAGCAAGACGTCTAATGGCTGGTATAAGGTCAGCTATGCCGGGAAAAGCGGCTATGTATTTGGCACGTACCTTCAACAGGTGATAACGGGTGATCCAATGGGCACGAGGGATACCTATCAGTTTATTGATTTAAGGACTCAATCTCCTGTTAAGGCAAGTCAAATTAATAATTATATTGCTGGCTATGTAAAAAATACGGGGAAGCCGAGTATTTTGACGAATAAAGGACAGGTATTTATTGATGCCGGGCGAAAGTATGGGGTCAATCCACTTTACTTGGCAGCCCATGCCATTCATGAGAGTGCCTATGGAACCTCTAGTATTTCGATTACCAAGAACAACTTATTTGGCTTTGGTGCCTATGATGCAGCGCCATTTGTAGCTGCCTATCGTTTTGCTAGTGTAGAGTTGTGTATTGACTTTATTGCCCGTGAAATGAAATCTACGTACTTAAATCCAGCTAATTGGAAGTTTCAAGGGGCATATCTGGGTTTCAGTACCACATCATTAACGAATGCAAGAATTGATGCTAGTAGTGAGGGCATGAACTTCTTTTATGCTACTGATCCGTATTGGGGTAAAGCAATCAGCCAGCATATGGAAAAGATTCTTTCCTATGATAAAGCCTATTATGCAAAGGCAGATCCCGATGCCAATATCCCTCAGAGGCCGTTAATTCCTGCTGGCGGAGATAAGTTTCCCGCTGATATCGTCGCCATTGCTACCATCCCTGCAAATAAACAAATTGTTCTAAATAGTAAAAAGGGCGTACATGATGCAGTGAAAACGATGAAAAGAGGAACCTCCTTTACTGTCCTAGAAAAAACTAATGACTTTTGGCTGCGGGTGAAAATGGACAATAAAGAATACTGGACCAATGATGTAGACTTTAGCAACTATAAAAACTACATATCTGTTCAAAATCTAGGGAGAGTGACAGTTTCGGAGTTAAATATCCGAACCGGGCCATCCACATCCAATTCCTCGCTAGGAAAGCTGCCGTTAAATGATTATGTTTCTCTTATCATGAAAGCAGATGGCACAGTAACGATGGATGGGACGAAAACATGGTATCAAGTGAAAACAGCCAATGGAAGCAAAGGCTGGGTTAGTAAAATGTATATTACTCAGGAACTGAAATAGTGTTAGAGGCTGACTTGTTCACCAAGTCAGCTTTTTCAATAAAATTAAGTAATTAATGGTATTTTGTTGGAAATTATTCAGTTCTTATTTGAATTTTAAGTTTGATAGTCTTATAATGATTTGGTGAAGTCAACTACATTAAAAATGAAAAATAATTTTTGATATTGAATAAATATTGCCGCATTTTCCGAATACTAATAGCAGGAGGAGTTACTCTTATGAAAAAGGTGTTAACATATGGAACATTTGATTTATTACATTTTGGTCATATAAATTTACTTAGCCGTGCCAAAGACTTAGGAGATTATTTAGTTGTTGGTCTATCCACAGATGAATTCAATAAAGGCAAGAATAAACAAGCTTACCACAGCTTTGAAAACAGAAAGTTAATTTTAGAATCCATTCGTTTTGTGGATGAAGTGATTCCTGAAAATACTTGGGACCAAAAAATTCAAGACGTGATCAAACATGAAATTGATGTTTTTGTGATGGGTGATGATTGGAAAGGCAAATTTGACTTTCTTAAAGAATATTGTGAAGTGGTTTACCTGCCAAGAACAATCGGGATTTCTACTTCACAAATAAAAGAAGATTTAAATGCTGTCACAAATGGTTAGGGAACTAGCCATTTGTTTTTATTTATTTGTCTTTAAGTGCCTGTTTTCCATATTTAGTCTGTGGCCGCTAAGAAACAAAACCACGTTTGTGGTTAGTTTTGGTGATAACACCCAGTATGTGTATGAAGAAATTCGCAGGCAGCACATTTTAACTGATGTGGTGTTTCTCTGCGAACAAAAGGTGTTCCCTAAATTTAAGGATGTTCAAGAGGCCACAACTATTCTCTTTGAAGCGAAACATATCATGAATTGGCTGAAAGCGGTATTTCATATAGCCACTTCCCGCCATATTTTTATTGATAACTACTTTGGCTTTCTAGCTGCCGTAACCTTTAAAAAAGAAGTCAAGTGTATTCAGTTATGGCATGCCTCGGGGGCGATGAAAAAGTTCGGTCTGGAAGATGAATCGATTAAAACGAGAACCGATCGTGCGAGAGAGCGTTTTTTACAGGTATACAGGAAATTTGATCGAGTAATAGCCGGCTCGGATGTGATGACAGAGATTTTTATGAAGTCTTTTAACCTCAAAAAGGAGAATATCCTGCCGACAGGCGTCCCAAGAACTGATTTCTTCTATAATGAAGAGGCAAAACGAAAGGCAATCGACACCTTACTACATCAACATCCTAGCTTGAGAGCTAAAAAAATTATTCTCTATGCTCCTACTTATCGAGACCATGAGTTAGAACACTTTAACCTTGTCTTAGAGGTTGAAAAAATGGCACATGAGTTAGGACAAGACTATCGGTTAATTCTCAGGTTACATCCGGCAATTGTTCACAAGGATGAGTATGTCCTGCGATACTCAGATTTCGTTGTTGACCTTTCCTCAAGTCAGTATGATATTAATGAACTACTGGTTGCCGCTGATTATTTGATTACTGATTATTCGTCGATTCCCTACGATTTTTCAATCTTACATAAACCGATCATCTTTTTCGCCTACGATTTAGATGAGTATAAAGAACATCGTGGTCTAATGGAAGGATTTGAAGACAACTTACCAGGACCGCTTGTCAAAGATACCCAATCAATTATTGACCTTATTCAAAACAACCGCTTCGACCTTAGCCTTGTCGAATATTATGCAGAAAAATGGAACCAATATTCTAAAGGCTGTTCAAGCCAAAACCTTGTGCAGTACATATTTGCTGAAGAGAGTTTTAAGGCAAAGAGTACTGGGTATTAATTTAATAAATATGACAAGCTTCGATATTTTCATGTCGAAGCTTTGTTTTTATTATGTCCCTTTGGAGAAATTAATGTATAATGAACAAGGTTATTATTAGCTATAGGAAGGACAATTTTCATGAAATCGATGATTACTATTGTAAAGGAACAAATCAGTTCCTTTTACCTGATCCTGAGGTTATCTGCCTTTGAACTAAAGAGTGCGAATACGAATAATTATCTCGGCAGATTTTGGGAAATACTGAATCCAATGATTCAGTTGACCATATATTGGTTTGTATTTGGAGCCGGAATTCGGAAAGGCCGAGAGGTTCCGATGGAAAATGGTATCGATGTTCCGTTTTTTATTTGGATGGTCACAGGAATGATTGTCTGGTTCTTTGTGAATCCAGCTATTTCTGCTTCTTCTAGGTCTATCTATTCTAGAATACAATTGATCTCGAAAATGAGTTTTCCCATGAGTGCCATTCCATCATTTGTGATTATGGCAAATTTTTATACCCACCTAATGTTAGTGGTTGTAGTTACTATTTTTTTACAATTTACCGATTTTAAACTAACGGTATATTTTGTTCAATTACCATATTTTATGCTGGCAACCTTACTATTTTTATTAGGACTTGCACTAGTGACGTCCACTCTCTCAACAATTGTCAGGGATGTACAGCAGGTGGTCCAGTCCATATTAAAAATGCTGTTGTATGTTACTCCTTTTTTATGGCATGTTGATGATTTGGTGATAAATGGAATTGATTATGCCTTTTTATTAAAAATAAATCCTTTATACTATATTGTAGAGGGCTACAGGGCAGCCTTACTTGGTACAACGTGGTATCCGCTTGAATACCCGGAATATACTTTATATTTCTGGATAATTGTCATTGGGTTATTCATGATTGGAGCTGTCTTGCATTTAAAATTTAGAAATCGCTTTGTGGATTACTTGTAAATAGGTGGTGAATCCAAATGAATGAAACAGTAAATGTCAAAAATGTTTTTAAAAAGTATAAGATGCATAGGTCACCAAAAGAAAAACTTCTCGACGTAATTTTACCAGGGGGGTATGGGGAGGATTTTTATGCACTTCAGGATATATCCTTTACTGCCAATCGTGGTGATGTAATTGGTCTTGTTGGGGTTAATGGTTCTGGTAAGTCGACTTTGTCTAATATTATTGCAGGGGTAATTCCCCCTACTTCCGGCGAGGTCATCACAAAAGGTACAACCTCAATTATCGCCATTTCCTCGGGGCTTGATAATCAATTAACAGGCAGGGAAAATATAGAATTAAAATGTTTAATGCTTGGTTTCAAAAAGAAAGAGATTAAAGATATGGAACAGGAAATCATTGATTTTGCCGATATAGGAAAATTTATTGACCAGCCGGTTAAGAAGTACTCAAGCGGGATGAAATCTCGTCTTGGTTTTGCAATCTCTGTTACCGTGAACCCTGATATTCTCATCGTTGATGAAGCTTTGTCAGTAGGAGATCAGGTTTTTGCAGAAAAATCCAAGAAAAAGATGTTTGACTTTAAAGAAAAGGGAAAAACGATTTTCTTTGTTAGTCACTCCATGAGACAGATAAAGGAATTTTGTGAAAAGGCAGTTTGGCTTGAGTACGGCGAAATAAAAGAATTTGGTCCTGTTAAAGAGGTTATTCCAAAATACGAAACCTTCTTAAAGAAATATAAATCAATGACTGATGTGGAACAGAAAAAATTCCGTGAAGCAGTAATGCAAAAACAAAGAGGCTTAACTACAATTTAATTAACTCGCCAGTGGGCGAGTTTTCTTACATAAATAATTTTGAGGAAAAATGTTAAGAGGATTCTAAATATGAAAACTAATTTGGTTAATATATTAGGGATTAACTTTTTAAATAAAAGATTTAATGAAGTAGTGGAAATACTTATTAAAGCCATTCACGACCAAAAAAAGTACTTCATCGTAACGGCAAATCCAGAAATTGTTATGTATGCAAAAGATCATCCAGAGTATCTGACGATTGTTCAATCCGCTGATATGATTGTCCCTGATGGTGCTGGGATTATTATTGCTTCGAAAATATTGAATCAACCTATTTATGAGCGTGTCACTGGATATGACTTAACTATTCGACTTCTAGAGGAGGCGAATAAGAAAAAATGGAGCATCTACCTCTTGGGTGGAAAGGAAGAAACAAATCAAAAAGCTGTAGCAACTATCCAAAGGCAATTTAACCAGATACATATTGCAGGCAGCCATCATGGTTTTTTTGATTGGCAGAAAAACACAATAACCTCTGAGATAAAAGCCAAAGGTCCGGATATTATTTTTGTTGCCTTGGGTTTTCCTAGACAAGAAAAATGGATTAAAGAAAATCTTCCGTATTTTTCAAAGGGATTATTTATGGGGGTGGGGGGAAGCATCGACGTGCTCGCTGGCGAAGTCCAACGGGCCCCGCGAATCTGGCAGAAAATAAACCTCGAATGGTTATATCGTTTGATTACTCAGCCTTCAAGGTGGAGAAGAATGCTTGCTATCCCTAAATTTTTATCACAAATTTTTAAAGTAAAACTAACGAGAAATAGAACTGAAAGTTAATAAAAAATGTAACTTTTTGTAGCATTCTTATGTCTTACATTATAAGAGAATATATTGGCATTAATAGGTCTAATTATTTTGTTATAGTCGGAATTTTTCAACAATTTATTAACTTATACCAAAGTAAAATTGGGTGTGCTATAATATGTTCGTTGTAGTGTACTTAGAAATATGTGCCTGTTTCTAAAATTTATTAATGGGGCATTATACTAATAGGGAGGGTCTTCATGTTATATCTGACCTTAATATTATGTTTTTTATGCTCCATTTTAATTACTCCAATTGTGAAAAGATTGGCTTTTAAATTAGGAGCAACGGACAGTCCTAATCAACGCAAAGTACATTCTAAAATTATGCCGCGTTTAGGCGGGTTAGCGATTTATATTAGTTTCCTTTTCGGTATATTAATACTCCAACCATATAGCCCCTACCATGCAGCCATTATTGCTGGGGGAGTCATCATATTAGCTACTGGTATGTTAGATGATATCTATGAATTATCAGCCAAAGTAAAATTTGCTTTACAAATCATTGCAGCTCTGATTGTTGTTATGTGGGGCGGCGTGGAAGTTGAATTTATTAACTTACCGTTTAACGGCTACTTAGAATTTGGGATCTTCAGTATCCCGATTACTGTCATTTGGATTGTTGGTGTTACGAATGCGATCAATTTGATTGATGGTTTGGATGGCTTGGCCGCTGGTGTATCTTCAATCGCCTTTATCACTATTTCTGGAATGGCGATTGTGATGGGGAATGGCTATGTAGTCGCAATGGGGACAATCCTTCTAGCAAGCACGTTAGGATTTTTGATTTATAATTTTCATCCAGCTAAAATTTTTATGGGCGATTCCGGTGCGCTTTTTCTTGGATATATGATCTCGGTCCTTTCATTGCTCGGTTTTAAAAATGTAACATTAATCTCGTTTGTTGTTCCAATCATTATTTTAGGTGTTCCCATTTCGGATACATTCTTTGCTATCATCCGTCGTATTTACAACAAGAAATCATTAGCAGCTCCAGACAAATCCCATTTACACCATTGCTTACTGGAACTAGGGTTTACACATCGTGAAACAGTTCTGTTAATTTATGCAATGAGCGCCATGTTTGGCCTTGCAGCCTTTATTTTTACCATCACAACCGTTTGGGGTTCAATCTTAATCATGACCATTATTGTGCTGGCGATTGAACTATTTGTTGAAACGATTGGATTAATTAATAAAAATTATCGGCCGCTCCTCCGTATTATGGGGTTATTGAACAAAAACAGATAAAATCTAATAGAATAGTTAAAAAGGGTAAATCTCAACTGTGGATTACCCTTTTATTGTTTTCTTTTTCTTGAAAGTTATGCAAAAAAATAGAACCCGGATTCTTTAAAAATCCGGGTTCTTTGGTTTATTCTGTTTCTGTTTCTGTTTCTGTTTCTGTTGTACTTGCTGTTGTTGTTGAGTTTAGTTGTGCTTTCAGTTTAGCTTTTGTTTCTTCTAAAGCTGCTTCGTCAAGTTGATAATAATATACACGATCAATATAAGAGTCAGATCCTTTTAGTGACATCGATTCAACATCAATTCCAGATCCAGCCTGGACATAGCTGATAAATGATTTCATTTGATCAAACGTCAAGTCTGTCGACATGTTTTTCCCGACCGCTTCCATGACATCGGTGTAATTGGTAATGGACTTAAGGGAAGCACCTTTGGCGAGAATCGCCTTAAAGATTTGCTGCTGGCGAAGACCTCTTTGAATATCATTATCAATTTTTCTGGTACGTGCAAATGCCAGAGCTTCTTCACCATCTAGTTCTTGTAAACCTTTTTTCAAGGTAATAGCTTTGGCATGGTCCTTGGAATCCTGTTCAGAAAAGGTGAACGGGACATCTATTTTGACACCATCAAGAGCATCAATGACATCAATAAACGCGTTAAAGTTCATTTTCACATAATAATCGACAGGAACATCAAGTAATTCTTCGACTGTTTCAAGCGTCAGTTTTACGCCGCCGTACGCGTGGGCGTGATTAATTTTAGTATATATATCCTTCTCAGGAATATGAACATAGGAATCACGTGGGATACTTAATAGTTTAATAGATTTATCTTCTTTATTAAAAGTAGCCAGCATTAACGCATCGGAACGGGAACTGCCGCTCGCCTTTCGTTTTTCACTGTCATCTACACCAATAAATAAGATCGATGTATTTTCAAGTTTAACATTGGCTTTTGCTGCCTTTGTATCGCGCTCAATCGGCTTGTAGGATTTATTCATAACAGATTCTGCTTTGTTATATAGAAATCCGCCGTATGCTGTTGCACCGATAATCAATAATAGAATTGGCATGATAATCCATAACAAAATTCGTTTTCGTTTTTTCTTACCTTTTTTCTTATTTTTATAAACCTGTCTATTTATAGACATAGATTGCCTCCTAGTATAAAGTAGAAAAATGTCAGCTTTTGTTGAAAATCTATTCTATTTTATAATATTTATAGAGATTGGTAAAATGAAATTTTTTGTAAATTTAAATTTCCTTCATTTGGACAAAGTGAAAGCAGAGAAAGCCTAAATATCGGTTTCTAGATAGGTCATTTCTCCTTTTGCCATTTCGGCCTGTCCATTTGTTAATTCAGTCATCCAGTCTATAAATGTCTGCTGCTGTTCCTCTTCCACAAATACTTCAAATTCGACCTTTTCTTGGTACTGAATATTCTTAAGAATATAAATGGACGATCTTAATTCGTTTTCAATCTTTCCAAGCCAAGAATAATCAATTGTAATATGGAAGACCTGCATCAACTTTCTTTCGACGATTCCGACAGCATCTAGTCCTTCCGAAGTAGATTTCCCATAAGCACGGATTAGACCGCCGGCCCCTAATTTGATTCCGCCAAAATAACGGGTAACGACCACGGCAGTATCCTTTAGTTTTCTTTTTTTCAAAACCTCAAGAATCGGCACGCCAGCTGTACCGCTTGGTTCTCCATCATCATTGGCTTTTTGAATTTGATCATTCTCACCAATGAGATAGGCAGAACAGTTATGGGTGGCATCCCAATACTTTTTTTTCAAGGCTTGAATGAATTCTTGTGCTTCCAATTCAGTTTCCGTTCTTTTGACGTGGGCAATAAATCGTGATTTTTGAATAATAATTTCATGTTCACCAGCTTTTTTGACTGTATGATATCGAGGCAGCATTCAGTGCACTCCTTCCTAAATTTCATAATGGTGTAATATAACTTTAATATGGCAGTAAAATATACATGTTATAATAAAACAGATAAAAGTAGTAAATACCTGTGTTATGGGGAAATAGTGGCACTCCTATTATACTACTACTATTTACTGAAATTAATGGTAACGTGTATGTTAAGAATAGCAAATTGAATCAAACCAATGTATTATATGTTACAAGGTATGTAGGTAAAAATCCAAAGATAATGAATTCATTTGTTTGAAATTAAAATATTGTTTAACGATAGCGTCCAAGCGCTTATTGCTTTTCTTATCGGAGGAATGGGTATGAAGATTAAGCAAATCAATATGAAATCAATTGATGAAATTCGTGAAGAAATGATTAAAACCGTTACTTGCAGTAAAACTGACATCTTCCAGATCGGTGAACAATGCCGTCAGGATTATGAAAATATGATCAATGAATTAGATAATATTAAGCAGATGATGGTAAAACTCACAAATGAAGGCGAGGAACTTGAAAAACAGGTCCTTGAAGCGCGGAGCATGCTGTCAGAAGTCAGTATGAATTTTAAAAATTACTCTGAAGAAGAGGTCCGTGATGCCTATGAAAAAGCCCATCAACTCCAAATGGACCTATCCATTAATTGGCAATACAAAAAGCAGCTTTTGGATAAAAGATCCGACCTTGAAAATCGTCTAGTAGGGTTGGACGAAACGATTGATCGTGCCGACCAGTTGATATCGCAAATTTCAGTCGTAATGAATTACTTGACCAGTGATCTGAAGCAGGTTGGCGAGGTACTTGAACATGCCAAAGCCAAGCAAGATTTTGGATTAAAGATCATTGAAGCACAAGAAGAGGAACGCAAACGGCTTTCAAGGGATATTCACGATGGCCCCGCCCAAATGCTTGCCAATGTAATTATGCGTTCGGATTTAATTGAACGTGTCTATAGGGAAAAAGGCGCGGATGAGGCTTTTTCTGAGGTTAGCAGCTTTAAAAAAATGGTTCGTTCGGCACTTTATGAAGTCCGGCGAATTATCTATGACCTTCGTCCGATGGCATTAGATGATTTAGGTCTCGTCCCTACCCTCAGAAAATACTTGCGAACCATCGAAGAATATCATAACCAATCAAAAATTGATTTTGTGAATATCGGACTAGAACGCAGGCTTCCGACTAAGTATGAAGTCGCGCTCTTTCGGATGATACAGGAATCAGTGCAAAATGCATTAAAACATGCTAATGCCTGTGAAATCAAAGTACGGTTAGAAATAACCAATGCATCCATTACCGTCTTAATTAAGGACAATGGTATCGGTTTTGATATCACAGAAAAGAAACCTGAGTCATTTGGCATGATTGGAATGCGAGAACGGGTCGACCTGCTTGAAGGTGAGCTTACCTTTGATTCAAAAATAGGTAAGGGGACCGCTGTGCTGATTCGAGTCCCACTAATTAACTAGAAAACTATGAACCTACCGTCAATGGAGAAAATTTCGAAATTAGAAGGCTTAGGAGGCGTTAAAATTGACTACCAAAATTGTCATTATAGACGATCACCAACTATTTAGAGAAGGCGTTAAAAGAATACTAGAGTTTGAAAAATCGTTCCAAGTAGTCGCAGAAGGTGAGGATGGCAGCGAAGCATTAAGATTAGTAGAAGAATTCCAACCTAATGTGGTGATTATGGATATCAATATGCCACAAGTGAATGGTGTCGAAGCTACGCGTGAATTGGTCGACAAATACCCTGACACGAAGATTATTATCTTATCCATTCACGATGATGAGAACTATGTGACCCATGCCTTACAAACCGGGGCCATTGGTTACTTATTAAAAGAGATGGATGCAGATGCCTTAATTGAAGCGGTCAAAGTTGTCGCTGACGGCGGATCATATTTACATCCGAAGGTTACTCATAATTTAGTCAACGAGTACCGCAAGCTGGCAGCGGGTGTCGCCCGCAGTGGCGGGGCTTACCTCCAAACAATGGAAATTCGCCGTCCATTGCATTTATTGACACGCCGTGAATGTGAAGTACTTCAAATGCTTGCCGATGGTAAAAGCAACCGTGGTATTGGCGAAGCTTTATTCATCAGTGAAAAAACAGTTAAAAACCACGTCTCCAACATTTTACAAAAAATGAACGTCAATGACCGCACCCAAGCTGTTGTTGTCGCCATTAAGAATGGCTGGGTCGAGGTTAAGTAAGTAGAGTTAATTTGGGGCATGCTGAAGAGCATGTCCTTTTTATTTGGGGAATTAATGCAATTTCTCCAAATTTCATATAAAATACCATATAGAGTTAAAAAGATAAGGATGGTATTTTTTATGAAGACAGCCGTCGTCACGGATAGCACTGCGTACATCCCAAAGGATCTACGCGATAAATGGAATATACATATGATCCCGTTACATGTCATCTTTGGTAACGAGGTTTACCACGAAGAAGTGGATATTACTTGGAGGCAGTTTTACGAAGAGGTTAAGATGAAAGAGCTGCCAACCACCTCCCAGCCACCCATCGGCCAGTTTGTTGAGCTTTTTGAGAGCCTTGCAAAGGAGTATGATGCGGTCATTAGCATCCATCTTTCCAGTGGTATCAGCGGCACCTTTCAAGGGGCAGTCGCGGCCAGTTCGATGGTAGAGGGCATTGCAGTGCACCCCTATGACTCTGAAATCAGCTGCATGGTGCAGGGGTTTTATGCAATAGAGGCAGCAAAATTGGCTTCTGAGGGCGAGGATCCAGGAACGATTGTGGCTCATTTAGAAGCATTAAAAATGACGGCCCGTGCCTATTTCATGGTGGACGATTTAGCTCATTTGCAACGAGGGGGGCGTCTCTCGAGTGCCCAGGCCTTTATCGGCAGCATTCTTCAAGTGAAACCACTGCTTCATTTTGAAAACAAAGTCATTGTTCCATTTGAAAAAATCCGCACCCGTAAGAAAGCGATGAAACGAATCGTTGACCTTCTTGATGAGGATGCGTCCAGTGGTAACAGCTATCAAGCCGTCATTATCCACGCCAATCGTGAGGAAGAAGCCAGGGAATGGCGCGACGAGCTGGCAGCCGCGTATCCTAATGTCGAATTTACAATCAGTTACTTCGGCGCCGTCATCGGTACCCATCTCGGCGAAGGAGCCATGGGCCTGGGCTGGATGAAAAAATTAGATAGGTAAGCAAGTTAGTAAATTAGTAAATTAGTAAGTTAGTTGCCATTCCGTCCTTTGGGCCGGAATGGTTTTTAGTTTTGGGGGTGGTGGAGGAATGGGTTTTGAAAAGTATTAAAATGGGGTTTGGCGAAATCAATTGAGGATTCGGCGAAATAAGCTCGGGGGTCGGCGAAATCCCTCCCCAGTTTGGCGAAATAACACCTATAGTCGGCGAAATCCAGGTCCAATCTGGCGAAATCCCCCGCCACGAGAGCAATCCTAAAAAACGAGTCTGAGAATGTGACTCGAAATCTTTGAAATAGGTAATCAAAATGGGGTATGGCGAAATCAATAGAGTATTCGGCGAAATAAGCTCGGAGGACGGCGAAATCCATCCCTAGTTTGGCGAAATAACACCTATAGTCGGCGAAATCCAGGTCCAATCTGGCGAAATCCTTCCAGCCACAATAGAAAAGACATCAAACTGACACATATCCATAAAAAATTCCCACGATTAAGCAGGAATTAATACAAACTTTGTAGAAATTTCTCAAAAAAGGTAAGGGAGCTGACGATTAACTTGATCATGAAAGATTTAACCCCACCCCAAAGACTATTTTTAACAGAAATCCTAAAACTACGTCTCATTATCGGCCATAGAAAATATCAAGAAATTGAAAAGGACCTAGCCAAACGATGGGCTGGTTATTGGGGCGAAGTTGCCTTAGTAAACTACGTTAAAGAACTTCCACAAGATATATACCTCATCTTCCATGACCTCCAACTCCAATACAATAGCATACACTTCCAGATCGATACCCTTCTACTTTCGCAAAAATACATCCTGATTATTGAAGCCAAAAATATAGCAGGCACATTGACATTCGATAATACCTTTAAACAACTCATCCGAAAAAATGAAGATGGAACAGAAGAATCCTTTGAGGACCCGCGTGTTCAATGTCAACGACTTCAATCACTCCTAAGTAATTGGCTGATCAAAAACCATTGCCATTTACTCCCTGTTGACACTCTAATTTTTTTCAAAAGTACAAGTACCATTTTGAAAACAAATTCTGGAGACAAAATGGATTTTTCTAAAATATGCAAAGGAAGAGACATCTTTAATAAGATTGATGGCATGGACCAACGATATAAGCATGAACGAATCGATATTGAGACCATGTCCCAAATCGGCAACCTGCTCCTTAGCCAACACAGCCCAAAACCAATTGACATTCTAAAAGAATACAATCTAACAGAAAAGGATATACGCAGTGGTGTTTGCTGCCCGAATAACGAATGCAATTATATTCCGATGAATTACAAAAGAGGGGTCTGGATCTGCCCTGCCTGTCATATGATCTCGAAGAATGTCATTCTAAGAACCCTCAGTCATTATTTCTACCTCAACAAGCCAACAATCACCAACCAAGAGGCAAGAGGCTTCCTGCATCTCTCAACCATTCATACCACACAAAAACTACTTCATAAACTGGATCTAAAAAAGTCAGGGAAAACAAAAGATCGTCTTTATTATCTCAATCCAGAGAAGGTGCCCCCGTGCGTTTTATCATTAAAAACAACCTATTAATACCAGCGACCATACAAGAAGACTCACTCCCAATCTCTAAACTATCCAGCATCCCTCAGCCGCCGCTCCATCCAACATTCTCCTACAATCCAGACCTGCAGCAGCTTCTCACCGGCAAACAGCTCCTCCCTGAGGATATCCCATTTCCATTCGAAGAAATCCAGAGCCATTATGAAAATGGCTGTATCACCTACCGGAGTGGAATTTACTATGAAGGGAAAAAGCCAGTTTGTGCCCGCTGCGGCAACAAGGAGGCGCACTGGTTTGCTGCCTACCCATGCTCAAGATGTGGAGAAACCTGTCTCTATTGCCGCCATTGCATTATGATGGGAAGGATCAGTGCGTGCACCGCTCTTATCGGTTGGAGTGGGCCGGTGCCTGACACCAAACTTCCCGCAACCATCAAGCATTGGCAGGGGACGCTCTCTAAGGGGCAACAGGTTGCATCGGACCATGTAACCACCGCTATTTTGCACAATCAAGAACACTTAGTCTGGGCCGTATGCGGAGCAGGGAAAACCGAGGTTCTTTTCGCTGGAATTGAAGCGGCACTTGCTGCTAAAAAGAGAATCTGCATTGCCACGCCTCGGACTGATGTCGTCTTAGAACTCACACCCAGACTGAAATCCGCCTTTCCTGAAATAAAGATTGTATCCCTTTACGGTGGAAGTAAGGACCGCCATGTCTATGCTCCCCTTACCATTGCAACCACTCACCAGCTGCTCCGCTTTTACCAGGCATTTGATGCCATTATATTGGATGAGGTCGATGCTTTTCCGTATACTGTCGAGGAATCGCTTCAGTATGCCGCCATCCAGGCCCGAAAACCGTCCTCCGCCATGATTTACCTGACTGCTACACCCAATCAAAAATGGCAAAGGGAATGCCGCACTGGAAAACGCGCATTTACCACAATCCCAGCACGTTTCCATCGTCATCCGCTCCCGGTCCCTAAGTTTGAATGGTGCGGCAATTGGCAAAAGCAGCTGCAAAAAAATAAGCTCCCGGCCAACGTCCTCCGCTGGATAGCTGAGCGGATTTATGCCAACAAGCAAGCCCTAGTGTTTTTTCCTCATATCCCTTTAATGGAAAAAGCTCTCCTTATCTTACGCCAATTGGATACATCCGTAGAAGCGGTCCATGCCGAAGACCCTGACCGTAAAGAAAAGGTGCTAAGAATGCGGGCCAAAGAAATCCCGTTGCTTTTGACGACGACGATTCTTGAACGGGGGGTAACCTTCCCCAACATTGATGTCGCAGTGGTAGGTGCGGAAGATGCTGTTTTTTCAGAAAGTGCCCTTGTCCAAATTGCTGGAAGGGCGGGGAGGAGCAAGGATTATCCAGAGGGGGTAGTGACCTATTTTCATTATGGAAAAACCGAAGAGATGATAAGGGCCAAAAAGCAAATCGTCTCAATGAACCGGGAAGGAATCAAAAGGGAATTACTCGACAAGTAAAAGGAGGTTTAAAAATGGCCCTATTCCATCAAAGCTGCTGTCTAATTTGCCATGATGTAATTATGCCAAGCATCAGCTGGCAAGCAATTTTCTCCATTGATAAGGAACATCACATTTGCCCTGTTTGTGAAGGGAAATTAGAACAAATTCTCGGCGACCAATGCCGAATATGCAGCCGGCCGTTTTCACAAGTAAATGATCAATTTCGAAATGGGGACGTGTGTCATGATTGCTTTCGTTGGGAGGAAGATCCAAAATGGCAAGGGAGCCTGGAGAAAAATCATTCCTTTTTCCTGTATAATGATTTTTTAAAAGAAGTAATCGCAACGTTTAAATTTCGCGGTGATTATGCATTAGCAAAGATATTTTCGGAACTTTTCAAGCGGAAGATAGGCGAATTATCTCCAGACCTACTGGTGCCTATCCCATTAAGTGACGAACGACAATATGAACGGGGCTTTAATCAGGCAACGGCTCTAATAACAGTAGCAGGCTTTTCCCCTACATCCATGCTTAGTCGCTTCCACTCTGAAAAGCAATCGAAAAAATCTCGGTCAGAACGAATCCATCTTCCGCAAGTGTTTCAGGTTCTTCCTGATGTTCATGCAACAGGAAAAAAAGCTGTCCTAATTGACGATATCTATACAACAGGATCCACACTAAGGCATGCTGCTAAACTATTGAAGGAGGCAGGTGCAGTCAGCGTTCAATCGCTGACACTTGCTCGGTCGTAATCTTTCAAATCGGTCGGAATATTCCTTTTACTCGTTGCAAGCTTCTTACTAGATAGTTATCCCCATAAAGATTACAATAATATTAAACAACCTTTCATTTTAGTGCTATTACCATTTGATTTCAAAAGTCGTGCAAGATCTTGTCACTATCTTCCCTTTACTTTTGTCAATAAATCGACAAAATTTTTGTTCTGATTTAGCAGGATAATCATAGGGTAAAATAGAAATGTTAATACATAGCCGTAACTAAAGGAGGAATCCACAAATGAATTATAACGTTCGTGGTGAAAACATTGAGGTAACTCCAGCAATTAGAGAGTATGTAGAAAAGAAAATCGCAAAATTGGAGCGCTATTTTACAGAAGCACCTGATGCAAAGGTAAATGTGAATCTAAGATTCAATCAAGATAAAACTTCTAAAGTAGAGGTGACAATTCCGCTGCCGCAACTTGTTCTTCGTGCTGAAGAAACAAATGTTGACATGTATGCTGGGATTGACTTGATAACTGACAAATTAGAACGCCAAATTCGCAAGCACAAGACAAAGGTAAACCGCAAATTCCGCGAAAAGGGCGATTTTCCAATTACATTTGCAACAACTGAAAACACGGAAGTACATGATTTAGATGAGGATGAATTAGAATTAGTTCGTACAAAGCGCTTCGACCTAAAACCAATGGACAGTGAAGAAGCCATTCTGCAAATGAACATGCTAGGCCATAGCTTCTATGTGTTCACAAATGCAGACACACATCGTACAAATGTTGTTTATAAGCGCCGTGACGGCCGTTATGGTTTAATCGAGGCACATTAAACATAGATTAAAGAAGAACGTTGCTCTTACACGGAGCGGCGTTTTTTTATGTATATATACTAAATGCATACTTGTTTTTTGTTAAACGTCCCTTCTAGAGTTATCCCCATGTGGATAACCTAGGACAATTGAAATTTACTCACAATTCTGTGAACGATATCCACAATTTTCAGAACATATCAACAAATCTCCACCACTTATCTACAAATCCTATAATCAAAAACAAAAAAGCCAGCGATAAATCGCCGGCCCATCAAAACAAAATCTTATTTTCCTGCCCCGCAGCAGTTTTTGTATTTCTTGCCGCTGCCACAAACACATGGATCATTACGGCCTACATCAATTTGCTTTACTTTTGGCTTTTTCTTAACGGCTTCACCGTCTTCTTTTGGATTCACTGCTTGCCCTTTTGCTACCTCTTGGCGCTCAAGATTGTTGCGGATCTCAGCCTTCATGATGTACATGGCCGCTTCATCCTCAATCGATTGAACCATCGCTTCAAACATCGCAAATCCTTCATGCTGATATTCTCGAAGCGGATCAATTTGCCCATAGGCTCGTAAATGAATCCCTTGACGAAGCTGATCCATTGCATCAATATGATCAATCCACTTGGAATCAACCGCACGCAGTGTTATAACCTTTTCAAATTCGCGCATTTGCTCAGGTAAGAGAATCTCTTCTTTTTCATCATAACGTTCCTTCACTTTTGCAAAAATCGTATCACGGATTTGTTCCGGGTCTTTTCCTTTCAAGTCATCCACTGTGATGTCACCTTCATGGAGAAGAGAGGCATTCACAAAATCGATGATGGCTTCGAGATTCCATTCTTCTTCATCCTCATGGCGTGATGCATGTGCATCAACATTTCGCTCAATGGAGTTTAAAATCATCTTTTGAACGATATCACGGAGATTTTCAGACTCTAGTACTTCATCCCGCTGGTTGTAGATAATTTCACGCTGCTGACGTAGTACATCATCATATTGCAAGAGTTGTTTACGAGCATCAAAGTTGTTGCCCTCTACACGTTTTTGCGCGGATTCAACGGCTCTTGATACCATCTTACTCTGAATCGGCTGTGTATCATCCATGCCAAGTCGTTCCATCATTGCTTTCATATTATCTGATCCAAAGCGGCGCATCAGTTCATCTTCCATGGATAAGTAGAACTGAGTAATACCCGGGTCCCCTTGACGGCCAGAACGTCCACGCAGCTGATTATCGATCCGTCGGCTTTCATGTCGCTCCGTTCCGATAACGGCTAGTCCTCCTAATTCTAATACCCCTTCACCGAGCTTAATGTCCGTACCACGACCAGCCATGTTCGTTGCGATTGTGACAGCGCCTTTGTGGCCAGCTTCAGCAATTATCTCCGCTTCACGTTCATGGTTTTTCGCATTCAACACATTATGGCGAATCCCTTTTTTCACTAAATAATTGGAGATGAGCTCAGACGTTTCAATCGCGACCGTCCCGACAAGTACAGGCTGTCCCAGCTGGTGACGCACTGCAATATCCTCGACAACGGCACGGAATTTACCGTTCATAGAAGAGTAAATTAAATCAGGACGGTCATCACGGGCAATTGGTCGGTTCGTAGGAATAACAATAACATTCATGTTATAAATGTTACGGAATTCTTCTTCTTCCGTTTTTGCGGTACCGGTCATCCCTGCTAATTTTTCATACATCCGGAAGTAGTTTTGGAATGTAATCGTAGCCATGGTCATGCTTTCGTTTTGAACTTCGAGCCCTTCTTTAGCCTCAATTGCCTGGTGCAAGCCCTCGCTGTATCGGCGCCCTTTCATTAAACGGCCGGTGAACTGATCAACGATGACAATTTCGCCGTCTTGGACCACATAGTCAACGTCAAGATGCATGCTGACATTTGCTTTTAAGGCTTGGTTAATATGATGGTTTAAGGTGACGTGGGCCATGTCGAAAAGGTTATCAATGCCGAAAGCTTTTTCAGCTTTACTAATTCCTTCCTCTGTCAACATAACGCCTTTTGTTTTTTCATCGTACGTATAGTCTGTTTCTTTAGAAAGCATCTTAACAAAGCCATTCGCTTGAATATAGAGGACAGCCGATTTCTGTGCCGACCCTGAGATAATTAATGGTGTACGCGCTTCATCAATTAAAATCGAGTCAACTTCGTCAATGACTCCGAAGAAAAGTGGGCGCTGTACTTTTTGCTCCTTATAGAGGACCATGTTATCACGCAAATAATCGAAACCAAATTCGTTATTCGTACCATACGTAATATCAGCGGCATATGCGGCTTGTTTTTCTTCCTTATCCATACTATTTAAATTTAAGCCAACCGTTAAACCGAGGAATTGATATAATTCGCCCATTTCGGCAGCATCACGGCTTGCTAAGTATTCATTGACAGTAACAACGTGAACCCCTCGACCAGAAAGTGCGTTCAAGTAAACTGGCATGGTCGCAGTTAACGTTTTACCTTCCCCTGTTTTCATCTCGGAAATGTTCCCCTCATGAAGAGAAATCCCCCCCATTAACTGAACATGGTACGGATATAAACCAAGGACACGCTTGGCACCTTCACGAACAACGGCAAACGCTTCAACCAAGAGATCATCTAATGATTCTCCGTTTTGATAGCGAGATTTGAACTCTTCCGTTTTCTCGCGCAGTTGGTCATCGGTCAACCTTTCTGTTTCCGCAGCCAGTGCGTCAATTTTCACCGCAAGCTTGTCTAGCCGCTTTAGCTCACGCTTGTTCAAATCAAACACTTTATCTAAAATCCCCATATCTGATGAACGCTCCTTTTTATCGAGACTAATCACTATTTTAAAAAATCCATTCAAGAATATTCGCTATTTTCCTTTTATATCTTACCATTTCCACAATACAGTGACAACAATGATAGCGGGAAGCAAGATTCGTACAATCATCTATTATATTTCCTTCCAAGTCAAACACTTCAGCTTGGACTACTTCGATAAGTTCGAATTTTCGTCAAATATGACAGATTGATGACGTGATTTTGAGAATGTACCTCAACTAGAGATTCAACTAGTAAAAAAAGAATGGAAACTGTATAAAAAGTATGGACAATGAATAAATATTCGGTTGTATGCAAAGTAAACAATATTTGCGTAGTATTAAATATTGCTGGAATAACAACATTTGTGCGTTGTTTTTAGTAGAAAATACCCATTTGTTTTGTGTGGGGAATTATTCACAAATTGTACATTGGAATATACTCTTACAATGTTAGATACTACCTTTAGAGAGGTTACTATGGAAAATAAAGAGAGAGATAGAATCCAAAATGGGAAGGGTGAGTCTAGTGGCCATTTGGGGGAAAAAGAATAAAGATATAGATCCCGAAAGTAGAGAAGATAGAAAAAAAACGGGCCTGATTCGCAGATTATGGCAAAAGTTTCGAGGGATTGACTGGAAGAATCCAGTTAACAGGTGGAAATTACTGTTTGTTTCACTTGTGGGTTGTATCGTTGTTTTTGGTGGAGGGTATGGAGTTCTAACCATGACCAACTCACCGACATTCTGTGCAAGCTGTCATGAAATGGCACCTGAATATTCAACGTTTACTGCAAGTGCTCATAATCAGATATCTTGTGTACAGTGTCATATCAAGCCAGGTTTCACCAACATGATTACGCACAAAATGAAGTCGATGAAAGAAGTATACTACCATGTTACTGGTGTACCTGAGCAAATTGTTCAAACCGAAGAAGAAGCCGTTTCAAACGAAAACTGCTTGCAATGTCACTCGAAAAACCGCCTAGTCACAGCGTCCGGAGACTTAAAAGTAAATCACAAAGGTCATATCGAAGAAGATATCCCTTGTATTACTTGTCATGCCGGTGTAGTCCACGCGAAAATGGCAACCCGAGGAATCAACGTTGAAGAAGTTCGCGGCGAATGGACAAAGGAAAGTGCTGAAAAATTAATGGAAAAGAAATACTTGAGACCTAACATGGGTACTTGTATTGACTGCCATGACAAAGTAAATAATGGCGAAAAGCCTTGGAAAGATCCAGCGTATAACGTTCCGGTTAATCCGGAAGAAGTGGAGAAAAAGCTCGAAGAAAACGATAAAGATGCAACAAAAGAAACTGCAACAGAAGCAACTTCAGAAGCCGAAACAACGGAAGCAGTAGCAGCAGCAACTAATGCAAAGACACAAGATATTATTTTACAAGCAATCGGAAAGCAAAAGAAAGATGTTAAGATTTCGATGGAATGTGAAACTTGTCACAAACAAACCGAAATTCCTAAAACACATAAAAATGTAGATTGGGGCAATAATCACGGCGGCACTGCTATTCAACAGCTAGATAAGTGTATGAATTGTCACCAAGATTCAAAATGGGTAAGGGAAATTCCTAAAGAAGATATCGTCTCCCTTCTTAAAATGGGAAATCAAAAGGTGAAGTACACACCAAACGTTTCACTTGCAAAAGAACAAGCACGTACGAACAAATTCTGTAGTGCCTGTCACTCCGATCGTCCTGGAAGTCACGGCGATAGCGATCAGTGGTTGACTTCTCATGCTAACAAAGCAAAAACAAAAGAGATGAAAGAGGAATGTTTCGTTTGTCATGATCGTGAAAAACCAAAAGCAGACACAACCAATGCCAAAGCACCAACGGATGTTTACTGCCAATACTGCCATAGAACTGGCTTTAAAGATGATAAGAAATAAGAAGAAAATGTTCAAGAGGAGGGAAAATAATGGAAGAAGAACACATGAACCAGACCTCCCCTCCACGGACTCGCTACAAAGTATATAAATATTTAACAGTAGCACTGCTATTTATCGTCGTCTTTTTCTCACTGGGACTAATAGGAGTAGAAACTACCTCGAGCTCGAGTTTCTGCTCCTCATGCCATGAGATGAAGCCGGAGTATTATACGTGGAAGGCGTCCACACATAGTGAAGTGGATTGCGTTAAGTGTCACATAGGCACAGGTACGGAAGAATATGCAAAGGCGAAAGCAAATGGACTTATGCAGGTGTATAAAAAAGCGACACAAACCTACACAGCTCCTATTAGAATGCCAAAGGAAATACCCGATAGCGCGTGTGAGTCCTGTCATGATGTATCTAAACGTGAAGTCACAGCATCTGGGGATATCATCATTCCCCATGATAAACATCAAAACAAAGATATTGAATGCATTCAATGTCATAACGGTGTGGCCCACGGCAAAATCGCAGACCGGAAAATGACATTCCAAACGGATTATGAAAAATGGGACACGAAAACCGGTACCTCAGCGATGGCGGATTTAAAATTCACCCGCCCGGATATGGACACCTGTATTGATTGTCATAAAGCACGTAAAGTAACCATTGAATGTTCAGCGTGTCATAAAACCGGGATGGTTCCAAAAAGCCATAAAGCAGAGGATTTTAAAACCAAAACACATGGGAAACAAGCTGCAGAGAATCTAATGAAGTGTAATCAGTGTCATAGTGATATGTCAAAGGAACCCCTAAAAGGTTATGAAGATGTATCAGTTATTGATCGTTTCCTTAATAATAATCAAGTAAAACAAAAGAATCATTATAACTATGCCAAAGAGAATACTTTTTGTAAGGATTGCCATAGCAAACGACCAGCAAGCCATAACAGTAATTTCTTTGATAGCCATGGTGTAACTGCTAACAAAAACCAAGAATCATGTCAAGCATGCCATGAAGTGAAAAGGTCGAATGAAACAGGTGGAAACCAAGTTACCTGCTCCTCCTGTCATCCAAGTAAACATAGTCAAAAGACAAGTTGGAAGGTTAACCATCCGATTTCGTTAGAAGGAGTGTCTAAACCATCGGCGAAATGCTATACCTGCCACGCAAAAGTCAGCTGTGAAAAGTGTCATAAGTAGTTGTGTACGATTTAGCTCTACCTTTGATTGGAGATTAATAGGGTTCTTAACATTTCGAACAAGTCTATCAGAGGTTTTTCGAAAAAACAAATGAAATTCGAGGTGGATACTAATGGAAGCTAGAGAGCTGCCGATCAATCCAGAACCGGAAAAGAATGAAAGAACGAAGTGGAAGAAAGAGAAGAAAAAGTATTTTACAAAGTTACAGGCTGCATTGCTTCTAATCGCGACTTTATTAGTAAGTTTGGGTGGAGGCTACTATATAAGTGACAAATATATCTGGTCTAATGCAAGTCAAGAAAGGATGGATGAGCAGCTAGACTACTATAAAACTTTAGTAGATTCTGAACCGAATAATCCAGAGCACCGAGTCAATTTAGGTTATACCTACTTTCTAAAAGGTGATAACGATAATGCGATTAAGCAGATGAAAGTCGCAACTGACCTTGACAGCAAATACTTTGGAGCTTATTTCAATCTCGGTCTTGTCTATATTGATGAAGAAAGATACAACGATGCATTAAAGCAGGCACAAAAAGCAGTCGAATTAGGACCACGTAATTTTAAAGCGCATTTGTTATCAGGTATGGTATATCGTAATTTAAAAATGTACGACGAGGCTGCTAAATCACTTAAAGAAGCCCTTAAGTTAATGCCAACCAACACAGATATCATTACCGAAATTGGCAGAGTGGAAGAAGATCAAGGTAACAAAAAAGAAGCAGAGAAATTTTTCAAAGAGGCTTTAAACTATGACCCTCTTTATAAACCTGCGTCCGAAGGCTTGGAGAGAATTGCTGCAAAGGGAAAAGACAACAAATAGAAGGAGCTGACCACTTTGAAAAAGAGAACCGTTTATATATTGATGAGTAGCATTGTCGCACTTTCCGTTGCCTTTTTTGCAGCAGTCTATTTCTTAAATCTAGAGTCGACATTAAAACCGATTGTTGCAAAGGTTGATCCGAGCGGACCGCCTGTGTACACGAATTCATTATATGGTGAGTTTAACAAACCACTTAACAAACCAATGGATGTTGTGAAAATTGGGGAATTCGTTTATGTGAGTGATACAAATAACAAACAGGTACAAGTATTTGATCAGTCTGGTACTTCTGTATTCAATTTTGGTAAAGAAGGAACCAATAAAGGCGAATTTAAATTTCCTTATGGGATCGCTGGAGATAAAGATGGCAACATTTACGTTGCAGACTTGTACAATGGCAATATTTCTATTTTTAATTCAAAAGGTAAGTTCATTAAATACTTTGATGATCAAAAGAAAGTCCTTAAATCACCGGGCGGACTTCGAATAATCGATAGTAAGC
This sequence comes from Neobacillus sp. KR4-4, assembly GCF_042136325.1. Classification (NCBI taxonomy): domain Bacteria; kingdom Bacillati; phylum Bacillota; class Bacilli; order Caryophanales; family Bacillaceae; genus Neobacillus; species Neobacillus sp. KR4-4. Next base: position 156,987 of record NZ_JBHHJU010000006.1, on the reverse strand, counting down.
TTTATGTCACCGATATTAAGGCGAATAAATTATTTGTTTTTAATTTAGATGGAAAGAAAGTAATGGAAATAGGCGGAGCTGGTGCGGAAGAAGGAAAATTCATCGCACCAAATGCTGTCGCAGTTGATAGTGATCAACAAATATATGTAACAGATTCCGGGAATAATAGAGTTCAAATTTTCGATAAAGAAGGTAAGTTTATCAAAATTATTAACGGTTCGGAAGACGGCAAAGGGGATCCGACTTTCCTAAATCCAAGAGGAGTAGCTGTGGACTCAAAAGGAAATGTATATGTCGTAAACAACCTTGCCCACAATATCTCAGCCTTCGATAAAGAGGGAAAACATTTATTTGAATTAGGTGGAATGGGAACCGAAAATGATAAGCTGTATCTCCCGAATGGTTTGTATATTGACGATCGAGATACTTTATTTGTAACAGATACAGTAAATCAAAGGGTCTCCGTATTCTATTAATTCCCTTTTCGATAAAGGAGGTGAAAACAAAAGAAAATCTCAGTTTAGCCTTTATAGTTCTATATTAAATTAGAGAAAAAGAGAGAAATTTGGGAGGTTTTAAAAATGAGTAAGATTAGATTGGGTTTATCAACTGTAGTTATGCTTATTTTATTGGGCATATTCAGTGCTGTGGCCTTTGCAGAGGATGGAGTTCCTCCAACCCCAACGAACCCAGCACCTGGAATCCATGTTGGTCAAATTGATAACAATGGTAACCTAAGTACACACAAAACACACGGTAACTTCCAAAACAACACAAACTCTTGTGCAAACTGTCACAGTACACACAACGGGGAAGATGAAATGTTGTTAATGAAGGAAGGAGAATATGATCTTTGTATGTCTTGCCATGATGGCACAATGGGCTTCTATGATGTAACGAAAGGAAGCGGTGCAGGTACATTTGATGATTCACACTTAAGCTCATCCATGCATAATGTTGATTCATCTATCAAAGTCGGAAGTGCTCCTGGTAAATATCTAAATAATTCAACTGCGGAGTTAGAATGTTCTAGCTGTCACAACCCACACGGTTCAGCAAATGACAGACTATTAAATGAAACGGTTGCAGGTAAAGCATTTGCTACATCTATAGTTAATGGTGTACAAACATCTGCTCCAATAGGAACAAAAACGATTGCTCTTGATTTACAAGACGATCCAGAATACGCGGAACTTAACGCTTTAACAGGTACTGGCGGACTGAAAATTACAAAGTCCAATGGCCCTAAGGGATTAGCTGGTTACAATGGTGTGAATGATAAAATCTACTATTCTCAATTCTGTGGAGCATGTCACGATGATTATTTTGCGAAGAGAAATGTAGGTAGCAGCTCTAATCCTATGCCTGGAAAACCAAGTACAGGTTCACCAATCACTGCAACACATACTCACGACACCTACACACATACAACTAATAGCGCGAGCCAAGGTAGAAGTTGTGCTGCTTGTCACTATGCACACGGTACCGATGCTACCGTTATGATGGATGCAGTCGGAAATAAAGTTGCAGATTATACGAAGGCAGTTGCAGACGGCGGAAAAGGCTGGTCTCAAGAAAAAGCAGAATCGTATATGAAAGATGTAAGTGTGAAAGGATCTTCATTAAAGAAATTTACAAACAACGCTGTATGTTTTGCTTGCCACGGATCTAACATTGCAAAAGGACAAGTTGATCCGCAATACCTTGATGGAACTGGGGCTCTTAAAGGTAAAGCAAAAATTAAATAAGGTGCTGATCAACAAATTTCTTTTATAGAAACGTACTTAAACAAGGTAGCAATATAAAATTGTTACCTTGTTTTGTAAATCGAACATGACAGAAAACTACCTATTTTACCTCCTAGATGGTTTGTTTTCTGATAATATATGCTTTTTTATATGACTATGAAACTCAAAATTATGAGTCTTTTTAAGGGGGTGATATAGAAAAAAGAAAAAACTTATCATTATTAACCTATGAAAAAAAGAGAGAAAGAGACAGAAGATTTATGGGAGGTTTTTTAGAATGAGTAAGTTGAAATTTAGTTTGTCTGCATTTTTAGTGCTTGTATTAGTGAGCATGTTTGGTGCGTTTGCAACTGCAGCAGAATTCACCCCCACTTCAACAAACCCAGCTCCTGGGATTCATGTTGGGGACGTTGATAACGCTGGAAATACCAACACACACAAAACACATGGTAATTTCCAAAACAACACTAATTCCTGTGCGAACTGTCACAGTACCCACAACGGGGAAGATGAAATGCTGTTAATGAAGAGCGGCGAAAAAGAACTGTGTATGTCATGTCATGATGGTACAATGGGCTTCTATAACGTTAAAGTTGCTAGTGAAGCAGGTGTAATTGACTCTCACGAAATGAATGCCTCTATGCATAATGTTGATTCAGATTTAGAAGTAAAAGCAGCTCCTGGTGCATTAGCTAATACATCTACTGCTACTTTTGAATGCTCAAGCTGTCATAATCCACATGGATCTGCGAACGACCGTTTATTAAATGAAACTGTCGCAGGAAAGCAATATGGTAACAACTATAATGTTACCATCGTTGGATATACTGAAACTATTACTAAATTGAATAAAATTCCAGTGGGACAAAAAGCAATTAAGCTTAATTTAGTAGAAGATCCTGCATATGCAGACATCAACAATAGCAGTACTATGTCTGGGTTAAAAATTTACAAATCAAATGGTATTTATAATAAACCAGCTGACGGATTAACCCAAGCACAGGTGTATGACTACAAATTAAATTACTCAGAATTCTGTGCAAGCTGTCATGATGACTACTTAAAGAATAGAGAAAATGGACCGAGAGAAATGAAAACCACTCAAGGTCATGAGCTATTCACACATACAACAAACAGTACGAAGCAAGGCCGCAGCTGTACAGCTTGTCACTTTGCTCACGGTACTGATATTACAACATTAAGAGACACAGCAGGTAAAACAATTGAAGATTTACAAAAACCAGTTGCAGATGGTGGAAAAGGCTGGACTGAAGCAACAGCGAAGGCTTATATGAAAGAAGTAAGTCCAAAAGGCTCATCCTTAAAGAGATTCACAAACATGTCTGTATGTTGGGCTTGTCACCAATCTACACACCAAATCGCCAATACACCTGGAACAACAAACTATCCAAATACTACAGATTATAAAAACTACTTAGTACCTGGTGGAGATTACTCAGGTAAAAACTTAATTAAATAATAAAAAAAGCTAACAAATAGCCCCACTATTTGTTAGACTTCACTAGGTTTTACAGTAAAGATTTAAAAGTAAACAAGGTGGCAATATCACTATTGTTACCTTGTTTTATTATTGCACCCGCGTGAAGAAATTGTCAAAAATATTTAATTTACCTATGAAAATTAATGTTAAATCAGTTGATATAATAGATATAAGGTTTATATCTAATTTACGAAAAGTAAAGGATGAATAGTATGAAAAGGAAGAACTACAAACGAAAGCTTATCGCATACCTTGTTATTTGGAGCGTTGTTCATAGTTCCCTCCTTTTTAGTTCTCCTGATAACATTGTTGTATCAGCTTCAGCTGTTCCTGAAATCCAGATATTAACTCCCAATGAGGGCACTTTGTTAAATGCTCCACTAGTTGAATTTACTGGAACTATTTCGGATGATCTAACATCTGCAGATAAACTCACTGTCAAGGTTTTTGAACAGCCGGAGGATTCACAGCAGCCTATTGATATTACGGGTGAAGGGAAACTATCGATGATTCCGAACGGGACCGCTGCAGACTTCTTATACTCAAAAGATTTTAGTGAGGGAGTACATGCCGTTACATTCGTCGTCACAGATGAGGATGGGGTAAGCGCTAAGGCAGAGCATACCATTACTGTTAAGTCCGAAGGGACAGTGACAAACGAAGATACTCCTGTAATAGTAACAACAGAAGATACTCCTGAAACGACAGAACATGTATCTGACAACCCAGTTACTTCTACTGAGGAAGCAAAGCCAACAACTGATGAGAGTTCTGCATCCACCGAAAAAACAAATACATCCCAGGCAGCCATTGAAGAGGAAGGCGCAAGGCCATATATGTACAAAATGTATCTTATTCCAAAAAATGCGGCCGATCAATATGAACCTGGGAAGAGTGTACCCAGCAGTTTTCTTCCTGTAGAGGATATGACTCGAGTACCCTTGAATTATGTAATATTAGTAGATGTAAGGAGTACCGAACCATTAACTAAAACACAACCATTGTTAACATCTTTTGGAGATATTAAAGGAGACGAGGATTTAATTGCAACAACTTTATTAACAGATAATCTCAAATCCTATGTTTATACATTTACACCTGATCTAAACTTTAATCCCGGTACTACATATGATGTATATCTCAATCCGAAATTCTCAACTGAAACAGAGAAGGTAATTATTCCTCGATTCCTTAAATTCACTACTGTTAGTGATTATAAAAATACTGAATTTCAGGTCGACCGGGCAGCAGATGAAACAATTGATAATGATTCTATACACGGACCGTTTTCGGTGGTAACCAGTGCATGTTCCTTTTGCCATAGTACCCATAATGGAAAAGATGAGCTCCTTCTAAAGGGGGGAAAGGGTTCTACTGAAAACGATATGTGTATGGCTTGTCATGATGGAACAGGCTCACCAAAGATAGAAGACAATAACAGTCATAGTAAACACTATACAGGTTCTACTGTAAGTTGTTCTAGTTGTCATGATCCACATAATCCAGGGACGAAACAAAATCCAAACAGCCTGCACCCTAAGGAAGGGACGGATCCTTATTATAATTATAAAAAAGCAGGTACAGCTACTGGTGCTCTAAGTGACTACTCCTTATGCTTCAGCTGCCATGGGAATGGAAAAAAGACAAATATTGAAAAGTATTATAGTGATGGAACCCTTAAAAGCCAATCGGGTCATAATCTTCAGGCACAAACGGAGAGTGGTATCTCGTTAAATGGGCAGTTTCCATGTGCCGAGTGCCACGAGACACATGGAGCAACCAATATTAAGATGTTAAGACCAGAGCTAGGAAATACCAAACTAAGTGGCCAAAAGCCTGAAAGTGATCAGCTTGATGATAATTGGTTTAGTAAATCCACAACTAATTGGGATGCAGATGCTCAACGAAAATTTTGTCTATCTTGTCACAATGGCAAAACAGATCTTTATGGTAAACAAGGTAAAGCCATATACGATAAAGAAACGGGTGATCCAATTAATCCAGCCAATGACGGTCATGATCGAGAAAGCCAAAAAACTTGCGCTGAATGTCACAGTGATAGTCAATCCTTTATGGAAACAGCACATGCACCTAAAAGGATAACTCCATAAAAAAACGAGCGGACACTCCGCTCGTTTCATATTGTAGACAAACGGCATTCGATGAGCATAATCGAATGCCTTTTTATAGTTTTTTGCTCGTAAGAGCAAAATTTTGACCTTTCCTATACCTATATCTAGGCCATTTCTGGACTTTTCCATGTCCAGTTGGCCATCTTTTTCAAATTCATGGCGCAAAAGTAAGCATCGCGTGCGTGGACAATTTTTTTAGGCCTCTTAAGGTTGTCCAAACATACCATGCTTTAAAGATCATTAATGATTTTATAACCCTGTTGATTGGAGTGGAAGGCGGCGAAGACTCCTGCGGGAGTACGGGACAGGGGAGACCCCGCAGACGCTGAAAGCGGCGAGGAGGCTCCCCGGCACGCCCGCGGAAAGCGAAGCCGCCTGGAACGGAAATCAACAGACTAGTTTAATGTAGCCAAACAAAAAGACTGTCGATTTAAAACCCGAAATCCTTCGGATTTGTCGACAGTCTGAGACGAGCGGACACTCCGCTCGTTTTTTACTTTTGTTTTTTCAACCATTATGACAACCCAACAATCTTCAAAGGCATAAACTTTTTAACGACCAAACTTTGAAATTTAGTCGTATATCACGCTATAATAGTTAAGGAACTGAACATTGATTTCGGAATAAAATACGATATAGGTAATTTTTATAGAGGTGAAGACAATGGAATTAGCAGAAATTCGTAATGAACTTGAAAAATCAGCTAAGAAATTAGCGGACTTTAGGGGGTCTCTTTGACCTTGAGAATAAAGAAGCAAGAATTGCTGAATTAGATGATGAGATGCTTCAACCTGATTTTTGGAACGATCAGCAGGCTGCACAAACCGTCATTAGTGAGGCAAATGGATTAAAGGATCAGGTCAATGAATTTTATGATCTAAATAGCAGCTTTGAAAATTTAGAATTGACCTATGAACTTGTCAAAGAAGAAAATGATGAAGAATTGCGTGGAGAGTTGGAAGAGGAACTCGGGCAGTTAACAGCGCGTTTGAGTCAATTTGAACTACAGCTTCTTCTTAGTGAGGAGTATGACAAAAATAATGCCATACTGGAACTTCACCCGGGTGCGGGCGGTACGGAATCACAGGACTGGGGCTCGATGCTGCTGCGGATGTATACTCGCTGGGCGGAGAAAAAGGGCTTTAAGGTTGAAACCCTTGATTACTTGCCCGGAGATGAAGCGGGGATTAAGAGTGTTACGCTCGCGATTAAGGGGCATAATGCGTACGGCTATTTAAAAGCGGAAAAAGGGGTCCACCGTCTGGTAAGGATTTCTCCATTCGATTCCTCAGGCCGTCGTCATACGTCTTTCGTTTCCTGTGAAGTCATGCCTGAACTCAATGATGACATTCAAATAGAAGTCCGGACAGAAGATTTAAAAATCGATACCTATCGGGCGACAGGTGCGGGCGGACAGCATATTAACACGACCGATTCGGCCATCCGGATTACCCACTTGCCAACAGGTGTAGTGGTTACATGTCAAGCGGAACGTTCACAAATTAAAAACCGCGAGGCAGCCCTGAAAATGCTAAAGGCCAAGCTGTATCAATTGGAAATTGAGAAACAAGAACAAGAGCTTTTGGAAATACGAGGCGAACAAAAAGAAATCGGCTGGGGAAGTCAAATTCGTTCTTACGTTTTCCATCCATATTCGATGGTGAAAGATCACAGAACCAGCACAGAAAGCGGGAACGTTCAGGCAGTTATGGACGGGGATTTGGACCAGTTTATTAATGCGTATCTCAGATCAAGAATTTCATAAATTGGACATATTTATAGCCTTTGCCGACTAATTCGGCAAAGGCTTATTTTTTGGGAACTATTTGCCGTCTAGGTGAGGAGTGCTTGATCGTTACGTTGAGGATAAGTAGATTACTCTACATTTTGAAGTTACACTTCCGCAGAGAGCATTTCAAACATCTTATCATGATTTTCCAATTTGTTATCGATGTGTCTAAAAAAACTTCTAAATTCTGTTGCATTATTGTTAACGGTTTGCTCGAGTGAGTGAATACTTTCCTCCACTTTATCTAATCGATGGTTTACACCAATAAATTGTTCATCCACCGCATTGAACCGCTGATCCATAGTATCAAGTCTAGATTCGATTTTATCAAACCGCTGATCCATAGTATCAAGTCTAGATTCGATTTTATCAAACCGCTGATCCATAGTATCAAGTCTAGATTCGATTTTATCAAACCGCTGATCCATGGTATCAAGCCTAGATTCGATTTTATCAAACCGCTGATCCATTTGTTCAAACCGCTTATCAATCTTTTCGAACTGATGGTTCATTTGTTCCATCATTTGCATTAACAACTGCTCCATTATGCTCACCTCCTATTCAACATATTATAACATTAATTGATTTTTTTTTTAGCAAAACCATCCCTAACCTAGCCAAGAGAACAATCCTTATAAAAACCGCTTTACTGGCAAATGCTAAGAGAAAAATTTAATCCTTTACCACGTCAACTTACTGCCATTTACACCAATATTTACCCATGCTATACTCACTTTCGGTTAATAGAAAGTATATAAATTTTGAGGAGAATAGCTTTATGAATATCTTAAGCAATTTAACACTTACCTATCCTAAAACGAGAATAGCTATCGATTATCTATTTGTATTAATTGGTGCCGCAATCATTGCATTAACCTTTAATGTTTTCTTACTTCCCAACCAAGTAGCCTCAGGTGGAGTAAGCGGTATTAGTACGATTCTAAAAGCAGTGCTCGGGTGGGAGCCGGCCTATGTTCAGTGGGCTTTTAATATCCCCTTATTTATAGCTGGTGTAGTTTTATTGGGAAAGCAGTTTGGTGTGAAAACCCTTGCGGGAACGATTTTTTTACCATTAGTCGTTTTTTTTACAAGGAATTTAGATCCTTGGACAAATGATGCCCTCCTTGGGGCTTTGTTTGGGGGAATTGGTGTCGGACTTGGACTGGGCATCGTCTTCAGAGGAAGAGCATCGACAGGCGGAACGGACCTGGCAGCGCAAATTATTCATAAATATACAGGTTTTTCTCTAGGACGATGCGTCGTCATAATCGATGGTTTAATTGTGCTTGCTGCTGCGATTGTATTTGATATTGAAAAAGGATTGTATGCATTGATTGCTCTTTATGTAACAAGCAAAACAATCGATCTAATTCAGGTCGGTTTCGGCCGATCAAAAATGACAATGATTATTACGGGTAAACAAGAAGAAGTTCGTGAGGGAATCTTGAATAAAATTGACCGTGGTGTGACAAAACTATCAGCATATGGTGGTTTTACTGACCATGAACGACCAGTTCTAATGTGCGTGGTTGATCAATCAGAGTTCACAAAATTGAAACAATTGGTCAGAGCACTTGATCCATCTGCATTTGTCGTTGTTATGGATGCTGCTGAAGTGCTTGGTGAGGGTTTCAAACGGCCATAGGATTGGTATAATAGGGCAATGATGGTAATATTTTCTGAAGGGGGTAACAACGTGAAAAAGAAATTGCTTACATTTTTGATGGGAACTGCATTAGTAATGGGTCTGGCTGCCTGTGGAGGCGGAGATAAAGACACAAGTAAAGACACAGATAAAGACACTGGAACTGAAACAGCAAGCAGTGATGAAGCAGCGAAGATTTTTGATCAGAAATGCTCCAGCTGTCATGGCGGCGATCTAACAGGTGGTATGGGACCAAATCTTACCAAGGTTGGCTCAAAGTATTCTAAGGACGAAATATTGAATATTATTAAGAATGGTAAAGGGCAAATGCCTGCAAAAGTAATAACTGGCGATGATGCAAACAAAGTTGCTGAATGGCTTGCAGCGAAAAAATAATAGACTCGGGAAGCGTTCTGTTTTGAAAAAACAGGACGTTTTTTATTTTACCCTAAATGAGAAATTTGTCGGGTTTTGTAATTCTTTGAAAAGAAACTGTAATATTTTTACCGCTTTTTTTAACAATTTATGATGTTATAATAGAAATATGCGAAATTATGCACATATTTTTTTGTTATCCGAGTCCATTTTGCAAATAAAAAAGATAATTGTCGAAAAATTCGAGATGTCTTTAATAAAGGTGATAAAAATGATAGAACTACAAGATGTTTATAAAAAGTACCCAAATGGAGTTTCGGCCATAAATGGGATAGACGTTCGGATCAACCAGGGCGAATTTGTCTATGTTGTTGGACCAAGTGGTGCCGGAAAATCGACATTTATTAAAATGATGTATCGTGAGGAAGTTCCGACTTCTGGGACCATCACTATGAATGGTGTGAACTTGGCCAAATTAAAAATGAAAAAGGTCCCGATTTTCAGACGGAATCTTGGCGTTGTTTTTCAGGATTTTAAGCTGCTTCCGAGATTAACTGTTTATGAAAATGTTGCCTTTGCCTTAGAGGTAATCGAAGCCCAGCCGAAAGTAATCAAAAAACGAGTGATGGAAGTTCTTGATCTTGTTAACTTAAAGCATAAAATAAAAATGCTGCCGTCCGAGCTTTCAGGCGGAGAACAGCAGCGTGTTTCGATAGCTCGTTCGATTGTCAATTCCCCGAAAGTCGTGATTGCGGATGAGCCTACCGGAAACCTTGACCCTGAAACATCATGGGAAATTATGAAAATATTTGAAGAGATTAATTCAAGAGGAACGACGATCGTTATGGCAACCCATAACCGAGAGATTGTTAATACATTACAGCAACGAGTAATTGCCATTGAAGGCGGTAAAATCGTGCGTGATGATGAAAGAGGTGAATACGGTTATGAAAATTAGAACCATTGGCCGTCACTCACGAGATAGCTTAAAGAATATCAGTAGAAATGGCTGGATGACTTTTGCATCGGTAAGTGCTGTTACTGTTACCCTGATTTTAGTTGGTGTCTTTTTCGTTATTATGATGAATCTTAATAGAGTAGCAGAAACGATAGAAGATGACGTGTCAATTCGCGTTCATATTGATGTCGCTGCAAACGCTCAAGATCAGCAAAAACTTAAAACTGAGATTGAAAGTATACCTGAAGTAAAAAGTGTCACCTTCTCCTCGAAACAGCAGGAACTAGACAATTTAGTAAATAGTCTTGGGGAGGAAGGAAAGTCCTTTAAACTTTTTGAACAGGATAATCCTTTAAACGATGTCTATATTGTAAAGACGAAAAAACCGACAGATACGATGCAAGTAGCAAAACAAATCCAAAACTCTACTTATGTTGCCAAAGTCAAATATGGTCAGGGCAAGGTGGAGAAATTATTCAAGTTTATTAAAGCAAGCCGCAACGTCGGAATTGTATTAATTATCGGCTTATTCTTCACGGCTATTTTCTTAATCTCGAATACAATTAAAATTACAATTATTGCAAGACGTAGAGAAATTAAGATTATGAGGTTAGTAGGTGCAACAAATACGTTCATCCGTTGGCCGTTCTTCTTAGAAGGACTATGGCTGGGTGTAATCGGATCAATTTTACCAATTATCCTAATTTCCATTGCCTACTATCGTGCTTATGATTATATTGGTCCGCGGCTTGAAGGAACTTTCATTAAAGTACTCCCATTTGATCCATTCATGTATCAAGTTTCCGGCATTCTTATTCTTATGGGTGCTCTGATAGGAATTTGGGGAAGTTTAATGTCTGTTCGTAAATTCTTAAAAGTATAATCCAGTTCAGGAAGGATGGTACCAGTATCCTTCCTGATTTACTGTTATCCGACCTATAACTAGGATAGACGCATGAGTCCTTCAAAATGTGCCGTGCAGCAGCATTCGTCATAATCAGGTAAACATGAATTTACCTGTACATAGAGAGGTAGGAGGAGAAATCGGAAATGAAAAAATCAGTAATCACCATCACCGCTGCACTAGCGGTCGGACTAGGAACAATATTTGGCGGAGTTTCTGTTAAAACAGAAGCTGCATCAATCTCTAGTCTAAAAGGTGAACAAAATAAAATACACGAGAAACGTTCTAATTTACAATCAGGTATCAATCAAGCGAATGATAAGATCAACACCTTAAAAGATCAGCAGGCTGACGTAAAGAGTGAAATGAAACGCCTTGACTTTGCGATTGAAGATACAACCACAAAAATCGCCGATAAATCCAAAAAGATAACAGATACACAAGCGGAGGTTTCGAAACTTCAAGCGGAAACAAAGGTGATTAAAGAGCGAATTAATAAGCGAAATGTCCTTTTGAAGGACAGGGCCCGCAGTTATCAGGAAAATGGCGGGATGGTCAATTATTTAGATGTGTTAATGGGATCCACCAGCTTTAGCGATTTCATTGACAGGGCCAATGCAGTTGCCACGATCGTGCAGGCTGACCAAGAAATTATTAAGCAGCATGAGGCCGATAAACAGGAACTCGCACAGAAACAAGCAAAGGTAGAAAAAGATCTAGCTAGCCTTGAGCAGATGTTAGCAGATTTAAAAACTATGAATCAGCAATTAAATGTACAAAAGAAAGAAAAAGATAAAATGTTAGCAAGCCTTAAAGACCAGGAAGAAGAAGTCCATGAGGGCATGATGGAATTGAAAGAAGAGGAGCAACTTCTTGCTGCTCAAGAGGCCGCGATTCAAAAGGCCATTCAAATGGAAAAAGAAGCTCAAGCTAGAGCAGCAGAAGAAGCGAAAAGAAGCAGAACCACAAACTCAAACAGTGGAAATGATAGTGGTCCTAAATCTGACAGCACACCTAATGTTACGAGCGGAGTTTGGACCCAGCCGGCTTCTGGATATCGTAGTTCTGGTTTTGGCGGCCGTGGGGATGGGAATCACTATGGTGTCGATATTGCCAATGGAACGAAGGTGCCAATCGTTGCGGCGGCCAATGGCGTGGTGATTAGATCCTATTATTCTAGCACGTATGGAAATTGTATTTTTGTTTCACACTCGATTAATGGACAAGTGTATACAACTGTTTATGCTCATATGACCCAGCGTTATGTTGGCAGCGGGGCAAGTGTGAAAAAGGGCCAAAAGATTGGTCTGATGGGAAATACTGGTGCCTCAAGAGGGCAGCATTTGCATTTTGAACTTCATAAAGGACCATGGACACAGGATAAACGTTATGCCATCAATCCTGTCGGCATTGTTCCATTACCATAATAATTGGAGAAGCCTCGGGCTTCTTCTTTTTTTTATACCTTTCAATCATCATATCTCGTCCACTCTTTACATATATGTAAATAATCGGGCAGGAATTTGGTGCCTTTTTAGAAAAATAGATAGGACAAGCATTTTTAACTTGAGGAGGACCTGAAATGAATCGTAGATGGATTGCCTTATTGATGACGGGTTCGCTCCTGACAGGGGCGGGGGGCACATACGCAGGCATGCAGTTATTAAATCATAAAGATGGCAGTAATCAACTCGACCTAGTGAAAACCCCGAATGATAATGGGGTTAGTTCGGCGGAAAAGGTTGGAGACCTAGAAAAAGTGGAGAATGCCTATGATCTTATTTCAAGCAGGTATGTTGAAAAAGTAGATCAGGAAAAGTTGGTAGAAGGTGCGATTCAAGGGATGTTATCTGTCCTTAAAGATCCGTACTCTGTCTATATGGACAAGGAGACTGCCCAACAATTCACTCAAACGTTGGAATCCTCATTCGAAGGAATCGGGGCTGAGGTCGGCAAGGTCGATGGGAAAATTGTGATCGTCTCTCCGTTCAAAGGTTCTCCTGCTGAAAAAGCAGGCATTAAGCCAAATGATCAAATTTTAAAGGTCGATGGAAAAAGTGTGGAAGGGCTGGACTTGAATAAGGCAACCCTCAAGATTCGCGGGAAAAAAGGGACGAAGGTTCAATTATTAATTGCGAGAAAAGGGTTGAAAGATCCATTGTCCATTGATGTCACACGTGATGAAATTCCTCTTGAAACGGTCCATGCATCTATTAAGGAACATGATGGCCAAAAAATTGGCTATATCGAACTAACTTCTTTTTCAGAGGATACAGCTGCTGATTTTGAAAAGGAATTAACCGCCTTAGAAAACGATCATATTAAAGGATTGGTTATTGATGTACGAGGAAACCCCGGCGGCCTCCTTGATAGTGTTGGCGAGATATTAAAGGAATTTGTCCCGGAGAATAAGCCATATGTCCAAATTGAGCAGCGAAATGGCGATAAAAAACGATACTTCTCCAATCTTACGGAGAAGAAGAAGTATCCCGTGGTTGTCCTTGTTAACAAAGGCAGTGCCTCCGCATCCGAAATTCTTGCCGGTTCCCTACAAGAAGCGGTTGGTTACCAACTTGTTGGAGAAACTACCTTCGGAAAAGGCACCGTTCAGCAGGCTGTGCCGATGGGGGATGGAAGTAACATCAAGCTGACGTTATTTAAATGGCTGACTCCAGATGGAAATTGGATTCATAAAAAAGGGATCAAACCGGATGTCGCCATTAAACAACCCGCGATTTTCTCCACCCATCCGATTCAAGTGGAAGAGACATTGGAAGAGGATATGAACAATGAGCAAGTCAAGAATGCCCAAGAAGTGTTAGCTGGCTTAGGATTCGCCCCAGGCCGGACGGATGGTTATTTTAGTAAGGAAACGACGATGGCCGTTAAAGGATTCCAGCTCCAAGCAAACCTGGAGCCAACTGGAAAAATTGGTCCAGAGACCGCATCCAAACTTGAAGAAGCAGCCATCGCGGAAATGAAAAAAGAGAAAAACGATCTGCAGTTACAAACTGCATTGCGATTAATAACGAAAGACTAAAGCAGGGGCTAAGGCCTCTGTTTTTCTTGTATATCAAATTATATAATTAATTGTGATAAATGGAATTAGTTCTCCGAATCCAGCTTCAGCGCTTTTTTTTTGCTACAGTATTATTATCATTTTCTAAAAACTAGCAATATGTTTTATGGTGTTAATTTGGTAAAATACTCTTTAGGAGACTTTTCCATAATAGATTACTAGAAATTTTTAATAGAGGCAGGTGACAGGAATTGGTGCAAATATGGCTTGTAGAACTTCTGAAAGGGACAGGCAAGTTATTTCTTCATCCTGTTTTATACTATCTCGTTTTCCTTGCAGCGATTTTAGGCGTAAGGAGGGTGAAACGTGAGCGGAAAAATTTCCATATTCGGGCACATGATGCCTATTTCGAACTTCGACAGTTATTTCCACCAGGCATTTTAATAGGTCTTGTGATTTCAGTAATTGTTATTGCGGCAGGAATCACGGTTCCATTCGCAACGATTCTGCTAATTGCTGGATTTACATTTTTGTGGTCACTCACGACAAATGTCCGCTGGATTTCGCCTGCCTACACGATGGGGGCAGCCTTTTTCTCCATCATATTGATCGCGGAAAATCATTGGTCGATCCCGCTTTTCTCGAAGTCGTTTGCGGCATTAAGTGACAAGATCTATCCTTCTATTGTCGTTATGCTTGGGTTGATGCTAATCGCAGAAGGGATGCTCATCCTTAAAAATGGAAGTTTTGGGACATCCCCTAAACTTGCTAAAAGCAAACGCGGTCAAAATGTAGGTTTACATGAAGGTAAGCGTCTCTGGATGCTGCCAATCTTCTTACTTATTCCAGGTAATGCGCTGCAGCTTCCCTTTGACTGGTGGCCCGTTTTCCATTTGGGTGCCCAAGAGTACTCGCTGATTTTTGTTCCATTTGCGATTGGGTTTCATCAACAGGTCAAAGGAATGCTTCCTAAGATTGCGATTGAGCTTCATGGCCGCCGGGTAATTCTCCTTGGAGTGTTTGTGACAATTCTTTCTGTTCTAGGCTATTGGTTCCCGCTCAGTTCGATTGTAACCGCTGCTCTGGCTGTTCTCGGCCGTGAGTTTATTATTTTACTCGCTGGCATGAAGGATGATAATCTCCCGTTTTATTTCTCCAAAAAGAATCAGGGCCTGATGATTATCGGGGTTATTCCCGAGTCACCCGCAAGTAAAATGGATTTACAGGTGGGTGAAGTGGTTACGAAAGCCAATGGCGTCTTGGTACGTGATGAAAAGGTGTTTTACGAAGCACTGCAAAAAAACCGAGCCCATTGTAAACTAGAGGTCCTCGACACAAACGGAGAAATCCGTTTCGTCCAACGCGCCCTATACGAAGGCGACCACCACGAACTAGGCATCCTCTTTGTACAGGACGATCGTAAATATGATGTTGGTGCCTGACACCAAAAACCACTTAGCCATTTGTGCTAAGTGGTTTTTTTATGAGGTTTAGAAATAATTAATAATATCTTTGTAAAATCTAAAGTTAATTCGATTGACAAGAAACCATAAATATTATACTATTACTTTGAATTAAAGATATATTAATTAATAATACTTGATTTATTAATACTTTAATTAATAATATCTTGGTAAGGATGTTTGTAGGAAAAAATCCTATAAACAAGCGTTTTGTTTATTCCAGAACACTACGTATTTTTCATATAAAAAATTTTTTATAGGTGGTGTTGAAGATGGGTTTTTTAGGTAGACTATTTGGTGATTCAACAAAGGAGGAAAAAACAATGACAAAATTAAACATTGGGATTATTTTAGGCAGCACACGTCAAGGACGGGTTAGCCCGCAAGTTGGGGAATGGGTGAAAGGAATTGCTGACAAACGCGGCGATGCAAACTATGAAATCGTGGATATCGCAGACTTTAATTTACCATTCTTAGGTACAACAGACGGTTCAGAACCAGGAATCGCACAATGGAATACAAAACTTGCGGAATTAGATGGCTTCGTATTCATTGTTCAAGAATACAATCACAGTATTACAGGTGCATTAAAGAACGCCATCGACTTTGCACGTGAGGCTTGGTATAACAAGGCAGCAGGTATTGTTAGCTATGGTTCAACCGGTGGAGCACGTGCTGCTGAACATTTACGTGGCATTCTTGCAGAACAAAAAGTAGCGGATGTTCGTACACATCCAACCTTGTCATTATTCACAGACTTTGAAAACGGCAGTGTTTTCAAACCAGCTGAATTACACCTTACAAATGTAAATGCTATGCTTGATGAAGTTAACCAATGGAGCGGCGCATTAAAAACAATCCGCTAAAAATGAACAGGGGAGAGATGATTACTGGTCATCTCTCCCCTTATTTTTGTTATAGTTTTCGGTATTTTTTCAAAGAGAAAATATTCAACACAATGAATATCGCTGCGAAGATGAGTAACGCCAAGAGGTCACCGCTTATCTCACTAAAACTTAGCCCTTTATACATTACACCTTTAAGGGCGTCCCCTGCATAGTACATCGGCATAACCTTTGCAACTGCCTGTAACCAATCGGCCATCCCTTCCAGCGGAAAGATTCCTGCGAAAAATATTTGTGGAATCACGGCGATTGGGATAAATTGAATCATCTGAAACTCAGAAGCTGCGAAGGTTGATAAAAGGATTCCAAGAGAGAGAGCAACCAATGCGAGAATTAAATTGATGAGAAGCACATTCCCAATCGACCCGACCAGAACGATATCTAATACATTAATAGAATAGAATACCACAATCATGGTTTGGATGACTGCAAAAATACCATAGCCTACCAAGTACGCGGTAACGATTTCCCATCTCCGTATCGGCGTGGACATCAACCTTTCCAAGGTCCCCGTTGTCCGCTCACGCAATAAACCAATACCAGAAATAATAAAGACAAAAAAGAAAACAAAGAAGCCAACTAATATCGGGCTTAATACATCAAAAAAGACGGTGTCAGCATCTCCATATACATAATCAATATCGACGCTTGGCTGCACCAAACCCGCCGTTGCCGGATTTTGCTGAATTAACTTAGCTTGACTTTGGGCCACGACCGCTTGGCTGACTTTCATCTGCAAGCCTTTCGCTTTTGACGGGTCGTTATTTTGCAAGGTTAATTTCAAACGTCCACTCTCTTGTTCTAATAATCCATCAAGGTCGTCATTTACTACCGTTTGAGAATTGACTTTCTCATACTGTTCCACTTGAATGTCTGCCTTTTTCAATACGCTGACAAGATTATCATCCACACCTGTGACACCTAATTTAGGATCGACGGTGTTGCCGTTAAATAAAAAGTACATTAAGGTCAGAATGAGCAGTGGTGCCACAAACAACAATGCTAAGGTGCGTTTATCCCGAAACATCTGCCGGAAGATTCGTTTAATTAACGCGAACACTCTCATGATTGTTTCACCCCAGCCTTCAGGAAAACCTCATCGAAATCATCGGTATCGTATAACGCTTTTAATTCATTAGGTGTACCGCTTGTTAAAATCCGTCCATCGCGAACCATGGCGACATAATCGCATTTCACTGCTTCATCCATAACATGGGTAGTGACGATGATTGTTTTTTGCTCATCATTTTTCAAGCGGAGGAATTCTTTCCAAATTGACAATTTCAATTCGGGGTCAATTCCGACTGTTGGCTCATCTAGGATTAAGATTTTTGGATCTTGAATTAGTGCGATTGCCAAAGATAAACGACGTTTCATCCCTCCAGAATAAGCTGTTACCCTTTTGTTTAAGTCATTGGTGAGGTTAACTAAATTGGCGACATACTGTAGCCGTTTTTTCTGCGCTTCTTTATTCAACCCAAATAGGGAAGCGAAAAACTTTAGATTCTCCTCTCCTGTTAATTCACCATACAAGGCATCTGCTTGGGCCATATAGCCAATGTCTTGAAGTAAGGAAAGGTTCGGCATTTTTTTATTTAACACGTGAATGGAACCTTTATCCGCCTTTTCCATGCCAACAATCATTTTGACAAGGGTGGTCTTTCCGGCGCCAGAAGGTCCAATCAAACCGAATAACTGCCCTTTTTCGATCGTTAAGTTGACCTCATTTAAGACGGTCTTTTTTCCAAAACTTTTACTGACGCTTTCTACATTAATGGTTGAATTCATCAATCATGCCTCCTAGGATGGCTATTATGATTTCATTTTACAACGCATGTGGATATAAGCAATAAACAAAAAACAACAATGTGTTGATTATCAGTCACAGGGCAACAAAGTGTATATTTATTTTCGAAAAAAGATTGCACGTTAATCATCAGTCAAATTTGGTTTAAGACCAAGAGCGTTTCTCGGTCCTAAAAATGTGATACGCGAAAGGATCATTGCTATTTCTCGTGGAGATTTTTCCATCCCGCTTTCTAACCAATGCTGAATCACACCGAGGTGGGCGGAACTGACATAAGCGAAAAGATAATCCACCGGGACAAGCAAATGATCGGTATTTATTTTTGACATGATACTTTGATAAAAGGTTTGTTTAATGAAATCTTTTAATTTTCCTTGAAATGATGCATCTCCATTAGGGCCTAGTATTACTTTCATGAAGCTTGAATTCTCTTGGAAAAGTTCAAAAAGGGTAATAATGAAAGGAAAAGGTTCATCTGCCCGATTAAAGTTCATGAAATCGAGGGGATTTATTTTTTGCGCGATTTTTTGAATTTCGGTTAAGATCTCCGCTTCGCTTTGCTCCAATAAATCATATTTATCATGGTAATGTAGATAGAATGTTCCACGATTAATCTCTGCCTTTTGTGTTAAATCTCGGACGGTAATCCCTTCAAATCCTTTTTCCTCCATTAACTCTGTAAGAGCATCACGAATCAATCGCTTTGTCCGTACAATTCGCTTATCAGTTGGTTTTTCCAATATTCCTATTCCTCCAAAAAAATTTTTTTTAGAAAAAATAAACGTTTTATTCGTTTGTGTTAAGTAATAGACAGATAGCTTTTTATTGTTGATTGCCTTTCTTAATAAACGAATTATAATATACACAATGAACATTAATCAACATTGTGTTTAATTTTATGTAATGCGTATTTTCCCAAGTTTGAAAAGCACAAAATAGGGATTTTTTAGTATATTTGGAAGCATGGCTGTTAAACCTAAAGTGGGAAATTCTTATCCATGAAAGGTGGTTCAGCCATGATTATTAACTTGCTGAATGGAATTGAGTTTCAAAATCCTACTCTTTTTAATCTAGATGAAGCAGCCGCGCTTATTTTTTATTTCACCGTTTATTCGTTTTTAGGCTGGCTCCTTGAAAACAGCTATAACTTTATAACGAAACGGGAATTTTTTAAGCCGAATTTTCTCTTTGGACCATTTAAACCGATGTACGGCATTACCCCTGTGCTCTTGGTCTATTTAATTTCACCAGAAACAAATGGGGGAGTAGTCCTATTTCTTTGTTTCCTCATCCCAACTTTGGTGGAATATTTAACAGGAGCGCTTCTGCAAAAGCTTTTTAACCGGAAATGGTGGGATTACACCGACACCCCCCTGCAGCTTCATGGTCATATTTGCGTCCCCTTTTCAATAGCCTGGATGGTGCTGTCGCTGCTATGTATTAAATGGATCCATCCGGTAATTGTCTCAACATACGGGGCTGTGGAGCCATATTGGGCATGGGTCTGGTCAGCAATAGGATTGTATTTCCTAGCCGATCTAGTCTTAGCGATTCGCAAACATTCGCTGCAAGAACTAATGCCTGAAAAAGCAAATAATCAAATTTAATAGGTGCCTGACACCAAAATCTTATAAAACTCCTTCCATCAAAATGAAGGAGTTTTTGACGTTAACTAGGAATCTTTCATGAACCTAGAGATCGACGAAAGATTAAAATTCAATGAAAAAAAGAAAACTAAGCAAAAAAAGTGCTAAATTGAATGAGTTGGATCTTAGAGAGAGATAGTTCGTTATACAAATATGTAAATTTTCGGCCAAGGCTAATGAATGAAAAAGGAGGGATGACAATGAAACAGCGGATTTTAATTGTAGAGGATGAAAAACAGATCGCCAAGATATTAAGGATTGAACTCGACTATGAGGGATATGAAGTAATGGTGGCGTATGACGGGAAATCAGGTTTGCAGGCAGCCTTGAACGAAAAATTTGATTTAATTTTATTAGATGTTATGTTGCCTGAGATGAATGGCATTGAGCTGTTAAGAAAACTACGAAAAGAGAATAACCTAATCCCAGTAATTTTATTAACAGCACGTAATACGACAATGGATAAAGTTACCGGACTCGATCAAGGAGCCAACGATTATATTACAAAGCCATTTGAAATTGAGGAATTATTAGCAAGAATTCGCTCATGTCTTCGTCAAAATTCCATTGCGGTCAAGGCCGCACAAGCGGATGACTCCTTATTAGCGGTAGGAGATTTAACCGTTAATCTTGATACACGAGAGGTGATAAGAGGGGAGACTTCGATCACGTTAACTCCCAAGGAATTCGATCTACTCGTGTATTTACTATCCAATAAAAATAAAATTGTCACACGGGAAAGCATCCTTCTTGATGTTTGGGGATATGAATATGAAGGGGAAACAAATGTTATTGATGTATTTATCAGACATTTACGCAAGAAGATTGAAGAGGGTTTTTCAGACCCGACGATTATTCAAACGGTAAGGGGAATCGGTTATACCGTAAGGGAGAATTAAAGAAATGAAGATTACCACAAAAATTAATCTAATTACCACAGCTTGGATTATCTGTGTGTTACTTGCTGTGAATGCGGTGGTCTTTTTTTCATTTATGAAGATTACTGTCAATATGGAAGATGGTGAATTGTTTCAAAAGGCTGATTACTTGATAAATGAAATAAACAAGGAAGATTCCCAGTCTGTTATTAAGGAAAAATTAACCCCTTATCTAACGAATCAATCGTTTATAAGGATTGTTCAGCCGGATGCGAAAATAATGAATCAAGTAACAAACGATCCGCAATTGGCTGCGATAATAAAGCCGAAATTCACTAGCGAAAAGGGTACTCAAAGGCGGACCATTCGACTTAATCATCAAGAAGAACAATTTGCGATTGTCAGGGTGCCGATTCAATCACATGGACAAGTTGTAGGAACACTGGAGTTCGGAGAGAAACTAGCCGGATTAGAAACGGGAAAAGATTTATTACTTTCCATTCTTGCGTTTTGTACCATTTTAGGAGCGGTATTATCACTGCTCGGGGGCAGATGGCTGTCGAATCTAATTATGAGGCCGATTTCTAATATGATTAACACCATGGAGGATATTGAAAAAAGTGGGATTCCGAAGAAAATTATCATCCAACATGAGACAAAGGATGAATTGCAAAAATTGGCGGTAACGTTTAATCGGATGATTGGCCGATTAGAGGCCAATCTCGAAAAACAGAGGCAATTTATCTCTGACGCCTCCCATGAATTAAAAACCCCGCTCACGGTAATCAAAAGCTATGCTGATCTCCTTCTTAGACGTGGATTACAAAATGAAGAGGTTGCCCATGATGCGATTGAATCGATTCATTTGGAAGCTACAAGAATTCAAAAGATGACCGAGCGGTTTTTGGATTTAGCTGATACAGAATCAGGAAATCATTTAGAAGCAAAATCAATTAACGTAGTAGCCTTGTGTGAGCTTATTTTTAAGCAGCTTAAAAGCGCCTATAAAAGAGAAATCATCCTCCATCATCAAGAACCTGACATCTCAGTTGTAGCAGATGAAGTCAAATTAAAACAAGCAATTATTATCTTAATCGATAATGCTATCAAATACAGTAAAGATAGAATCGATGTGTATTTAAAGGAAAAGGAACAATGGACAATCATTACGGTTAAAGATTACGGAATTGGCATCCCTGAGTGTGAAATAGAAAATGTCTTTGAACGTTTTTACCGGGTGGACAAGGCCCGAAGCCGGGAGACAGGCGGGACAGGTCTAGGATTGTCGATTGCAAAAAATATCATGAAGCAGCACCAAGGTGAAATTATCGTAAAAAGTACGGAGGGAGTGGGGACAGAAGTGGAGTTGTTCCTGCCTAAGGAAAGATGGAAAGGAAATGTTTTTGAGTGATAAAAATTTTAATTGTGAGTTTTATGCTTTTATTCATTTTGTTCCTTATCTATGCGATAGTACCAACTCTCCTCATTCGAATGAGCGGACGGAGAATCGTTAAAAGGATACATGCCCCGGCGATCGCCATAACGTTTGATGATGGTCCCAATCCTGAATATACACCACAATTGCTTGATTTATTGAAAAAGTATGGGGTAAAGGCCTCCTTTTTTGTGGTGGGCAGCAAAGTGAAAGCCTACCCTGACATTATCAAGCGGATGTGTCAGGAGGGGCATACGATTGGCATTCATCATTATAACCATATTTCTAGCTGGATTCTCACGCCCTTTCATTTCAAGAGGCAATTACAAATGACAGAACAGGCCATCTATCAAATCACCAATAAAAAAGTAATCTTCTATCGGCCACCGTGGGGAAGCTTTAATCTTTTTAGCTTATTTTTGAGTAAGCGATTTGAAGTGATTATGTGGTCGCATATCTTTGGCGATTGGAAGGCAGCGAAAGGCAAAAACGGTCTGCTTAATCAACTGCTCCAAGCGACGGAAGCAGGTTCCGTGTTGCTGCTTCATGATTGTGGGGAAACATGGGGGGCAGATAAGCTAGCGCCCTATTATATGCTAAAGTGTTTGGAAATTTACTTACAGG
Source organism: Neobacillus sp. KR4-4 (assembly GCF_042136325.1). Classification (NCBI taxonomy): domain Bacteria; kingdom Bacillati; phylum Bacillota; class Bacilli; order Caryophanales; family Bacillaceae; genus Neobacillus; species Neobacillus sp. KR4-4. Next base: position 134,158 of record NZ_JBHHJU010000006.1, on the reverse strand, counting down.
AAAATGTTAAAAAGGGAACAAAATTTATTGCATTAGAAGAAGTTTCCTTTTAGAGGCTCCTATGAATGTAGAGACAATAATAAATTATATTAATATATATGGTTACTTTGTTATTTTTCTTTTTTTATTCTTTGGGATTGTCGGTATTCCTGCTCCGGAAGAATCGCTGCTCTTTTTAATCGGTGTGCTGAGTTTTCATCATCAGCTCTCATTGGGGCTGGCCATGCTGTGTTCTATTCTTGGGGCATTTACTGGAATGCTGGCCGCTTATTCAGTCGGAAAATTTGTAGGGTTCCCGTTTATTAAAAAGTACGGCAAGTATGTAGGGATTACTGCTGACCGTTGGGAAATGGTAAGTGGTAAATACACGAGAAATGTTCGTAAAACCATCCTGATCGGTTTTTATCTGCCAGGTATCCGGCAAATAAGCCCATATTTTGCTGGGATCAACAACATTCCATTTCGGAGGTTTTTGGTTTTTTCCATGATAGGCACTTTCCTCTGGACCATTCCTTTTATTGTTGGGGGTTATTTTGCGGGGAAAGTATTTCATATAAATCCAGACTATGTTCCATATGTAGGAATTGTATTTTTCTTTCTTTTTTCGTTATATATGATCTTTAAGTATATAAAGGGGAAGAGAAGGAATTACCTAAATAGACACACAAATAAAACCTGAAAAGACATCTTTTCGGGCTTTTTGCCTTTTTTCAACCAAACTAAAAAAAAGCTGAAGGGAAGATTAAAAATCCATTAAAAAGCCAGTTTTTCTAGAAATGAGTGATACAGTGGAAGGGTCATTTAGAAATTATTATTTTTTAAGGATGATTTCTAGTAGAACAGGAGATGGAATAAGTGAAGAAGATTTTGTTTTTACCACTCTTACAAATGCAGTCGGGCCATCATCAAGTGGCTGAGGCTTTAATGGACCTTTTTAAACATCATACAGATGACATTAGTTTGAAAAAAATTGACTTATTGAGTTATACAAATAAATCGTTAGAAAAAGTGATCACAAAGGGCTATTTAAATTGGATTCGATACGCACCGGACACCTATAATATCGCCTACAAGAGCTTTTTTTACGTACCGCCAACAAAAAAACAGGCCTTTAAATGGTATCAACCGCTCTTTCTGAAGAAAATGGAGCAATTAATAGCAGAGGAAAAACCTGATTTACTTGTTTGTACGCATGGGTTCCCGTCCTATCTTCTAAGTAAGTTAAAAATGAAGGGGAAATGCGACATACCGATTATTAATGTCTATACCGATTTCTTTATTAATAGTGTTTGGGGAAAAGAGGGAATCGACCTCCATTTCCTCCCTAGTCAAGAGGTCAAAGAAAGACTCAGCACAAGATATCAAATTCCAGATCAACAGATGATTGTTACGGGGATTCCTGTCCATGAAGAAATTTCGAAAACCGTTAAGCGAAAACAACCCAAGGATGGTCGTCCCAAAATCTTATTATCTGGCGGGAATAGCGGGTTAGGCGGGCTTTTAAAGTTAGCTGAGGAATTAAAAAGCTCCTCAAACTTAGAGTTCTTGGTTCTGTGTGGGAAAAACAAGAAGCTTTATGATGAAATCCTTTCGTGGGATTTAGATCATATTAAACCACTAACCTATCTTTCTTCCCGCTCAGAAATGAATTTACTTTATGAAGAAGTTGATGCGATTGTCTCAAAACCAGGAGGAGTCACCATAAGTGAAGCAATCCGAAAAAGACTGCCGATCTTTGTTCATTCCGCACTTCCTGGACAAGAGGAAATAAATCTTCAATATCTAAAACGTAAGAAGCTCGTATTTGAGCTTGACCATCAATCTTCATTGGAAAAGCAATTTCTAAGTGTATTAAAGGATCAGAATAGAATGAATCACTGGGAGCATGCGGTCGATTCTTACCAGCAGGGAATAAAGCTGGACAAGCCAGAAAAAATCGTGGAGTTGTTTGCTCACATCCTAGACCAAAAAAAGAGTGTCAGGCACTTGGGATTCGTTAATTATTCTTCACCGTTACGAATTTAAGATAGCGGGAAAACATGAATGAGGAGGTTAAGTTAAGTTGTCTAATATAGACTATAGTATTTTTCAAATCATCAATCACCTAGCCATCAGTGAGCGATTTTTAAATCCATTGATGATTTTTTTAGCAGAAAAAGCAGAGTATTTATTTTTCGCAGGAATCATTTTTTATTGGTTTTATCGTAAATCACATAATCGGAAAATGGTCGTTGAAGCTATTTTGGCTGCTTGTGTTGCATTAAGTATAAACGGAGAAATCGGCCACTTCTTTTACCGGAATCGTCCTTTTGTCGCCCATCATGTAAACTGGCTGATTCCGCATGCGAAAAACGCCTCGTTTCCAAGTGACCACGCGACAGCAGCATTCGTAATTGCAACAGCCATTTGGATTTGGAAAAAACGGGACGGCTGGATGTGGTTAGTTTTAGCTGCAGGAATTGCTATGTCCCGTGTTTGGACAGGAGTACATTATCCACTAGATGTGGCAGCAGGAATGTTGATCGGCGCAGGAGTGGCATTTGCCGTCCATTTCTTACTAATTCGATTCAAGGAATTAAACAAGGTTATCCTTTGGTTAATTGAGTTCTATGAGAAAATGGAAAGTAATTTTTTAAAAAAGACACCCCTTGCAAGAAAACGTTAGAAGGAAGAGCCACATGGTTCTTCTTTTTGTCATATAACAGTAAAAAAATCATAAAATCTAAAGTTATCTGTTCGCTTTAAATAGTGTAGGGAGGGGATTTCATGTTCTATGCGATGTGGCTGGAAGGTCAATTGTTGTGGAATATGCCATTATTAGCCTGCCTCATTTGCCTAGCCGCCATTTATGTATATGTAACAGCATCTTATACAAATATCAAATTTTATCAAAAGCAGCCCCTGCTATATTTCCTCAGTTTAGGCATCATGTACTTAACCTTTGGCAGTCCATTTGAAACAATTAGTCATCTGTCGTTTAGCCTGCACATGCTTCAAATGAGTATTTTATATTTTATTATTTCCCCTTTATTTGTATTAGGGATCCCGGATGCTTTAATCCAGTCCCTTCGAGAACATTCCCTAACAAAACGAGTCAGCAAGTACGTATTGCCGTCAAAAGCCGCCTTGTATGCGTTTGGGGCGATGTTCCTAATGTACCATTTCCCAATCGTGTTAACATCTCTAGCCCAAACCTCTATTGTTCATAATGGATATTTATTTGTACTGCTGCTCCTATCTTTTCGGATGTGGCAGCCAATCACCGTCCCTGACCCGAAGAAGGAGCATTCACATGAACAGAATAAACGTTATCTTTTTCTTAGCGGTCTAGTCATTATGCCTGCCTGTTTGCTATTTATTATCACTGCTTTCATAGGTGGAATGAATAATCCTCTTCTATCTGAACTCACCGCAAATCTCTGTATCTCACCTTCCCAACTAAGCCAATTAAGCTCCCTTGATATTCTACCATCAACATTTAACACAAGACTTGATCAAATGTTTGCGGGAATCCTGATGTTAGGAATGCATAAATTTGGAGTAGTCCTGACCGTTCGTCTTGGCAGAAAAACGAAAAGCGGGGCTGTAGCGGGGGGTGTGGACTGAACTCCATAGCCTCTATTTATTGAGGATACTTTCCAAAGTTGTTCAATATATTCTGCGATAATTTTGGGAATGGTATGTATGGGGAGAATTTACAGGACGGCAGGGGGGATTGTTATTTATAAAAAACATGAACGGAATCTCATTTGGCTGGCCTTTATAGTGGCCTCCATTATGGGAATATCCATTATTGGACGGCTGTTTTCAGGATAAGAGAGGTGGTAAGTGAATGGGAAATGAAGAGGCCGTATTTTTTAGCCGTGTACTGACAGAGTTAACCTTGTCCTTTCATATTATCTACGCAACCATCGGCGTCGGCATTCCGATGATGATTATGATTGCTCAATGGGTCGGGATCAAGAAACAGGACGAACACTATATTTTATTAGCACGAAGATGGACAAGGGGATATGTGATTACCGTAGCTGTTGGTGTTGTAACTGGGACTGCAATCGGGTTGCAGCTTTCACTCCTATGGCCCAACTTTATGCAGTTAGCTGGAAATGTCATCGCGCTGCCGTTATTTTTGGAGACCTTTGCTTTCTTTTTTGAAGCCATTTTTTTAGGTATATACATATACACATGGGATCGGTTCGAAAACCAGAAAAAACATTTGCTCCTGCTCATTCCCGTGGCATTAGGGGCCACATTTTCAGCTGTCTTTATTACGATTGTGAATGCATTCATGAATGCGCCGCGGGGCTTCGATGTAGTGAATGGTCAGCTCGTGGATGTGAGTCCCATTTTGGCAATGTTTAACCCGGCCATGCCAACAAAAGTTGCCCATGTGGTTGTCACCGCGTATATGACTGCCGCCTTTGTCCTCGCTGCGATTGGTGCCTTCCGGTTATTGAGAGGTTCCAATTCTACTTACCATAAAAAAGCCTTGTTTCTAACCATGAAACTTGGATTCGTCTTTTCAGTAGCCACCGCTCTTTTAGGAGATTTCTCCGGGAAGTATTTAGCTGAATACCAGCCGGAAAAACTAGCTGCGGCTGAGTGGCATTTTGAAACGGGAAAAGATGTGCCGCTCATTCTTTATGGTGTGCTTGATGATGGGGAAGTGAAATATGCACTGAAAATTCCTTTTGCACTCAGCATCTTGGCCCATGAAGTCCCAAGTGCAGAAGTAGTCGGGCTTGATCATTTTCCGAAGGATGAAGTGCCGCCGCTCTATATTCATTATTTATTTGATACGATGGTAACCATCGGTATGTGGATGACCCTGCTCTCATTCTTGTATGTCATGGGTAGATGGCGTCAATGGCGATTTGTTTTATCCCGGTGGTTTCGCTGGCTGATTGTGCTTGGTGGTCCTCTTTCTATTCTAGCAATTGAAGCTGGATGGTGGCTCGATGAGGTCGGCCGCCAGCCATGGATTTTACGGGGAATATTACGGACAGAACATGCGGCAACAACAAGTAATCAAGTTGATCTTATGCTGGTGTTATTTGCTGGCCTTTATCTTGTCCTTGGTGTGGGCAGTGTGGTTGTCCTGTGGCGGATGTTCCGGAAGAATACAGTGGAACAAGAATTGGCCGACAGAGCCGCCGAGAAAGCAGGTGATGCGTAATGACACTCGAAATCATCGGTATTTCCGCACTGGGTCTGTTTTTGTTTGGATATATTATCATTGCATCGATTGACTTTGGGGCAGGATTTTTTAACGCATTCAGTACATTAACCAGAAAACAACATATTTTAACGAAGATCATTCAACGCTATTTATCGCCTGTCTGGGAAGTCACGAATGTGTTTTTAGTGTTTTTCTTCGTCGGGATGGTTGGTTTTTTTCCAAAAACAGCCTATTACTTTGGGACCACCCTGCTTGTACCGGCAAGTATCGCAATTATTCTACTGGCGATTCGAGGGGCGTATTATGCGTTTACGACCTACGGAGGGCTCAGACATAAGCGGTACACTATTTTATATGGGTTAACGGGATTATTCATTCCTGCGTCGTTGTCGAGTGTTTTGTCCATTTCGGAGGGCGGCTTTGTGAAAATTGAAAATTCGGCACCGGTCCTCGATAATTGGGCATTGTTTACGAGCCCATTATCATGGAGTATTGTCGTACTAAGTCTAACGGCAGTGTTATATATATCCGCTGTATTTTTGACTTGGTATGCCCATCATGCAAAGGACGAGGCAGCTACGAATCTGTTGCGGAAGTATGCACTTAGCTGGGCCGGACCAGCTATTATTACGGCGGCCGGGATTATTTTTGAAATGAAGACCCATAATCCTGAACATTATCAGCGTTTACTTGACCTCTGGTGGCTGTTCGGATTGTCGGTTGTTTTCTTTGCGGGAACGGTTTATTTAATTTGGAAGCGGCGATCCTATGGGCTGGCATTCTGGCTATTGGTCGGGCAATTTGCCCTTGCCTTCCTTGCCTACGGTGCATCCCATTATCCATATTTACTATATCCGTATATCACCCTGTACGACAGCTTTACCAATCAATCAATGGCAATTGCCTTGATTGTGGCCTTTATTGCAGGGCTGGGATTACTCATCCCGTCATTGTACCTGTTGTTAAAGTTGTTTTTGTTTAACAAAGAATATGTCCAAGGAAATCGGAATGATGAACATGCGTAAGGGGGGAATGTGATGGATGATTTTTTGCTATTTTATGCCCCGTTTCTGGTCATGTTTGCATCGATTGGCGTGGCGTTTTGGGTGGCACTAAAGGATGGTTCGGTGGAAAAATAAGAAAACGGCTGAGCGATCAGCCGTTTTTTGGTAAGTAAAGGATTATTTCAGACTACGTTGTAAAAAGGCCTTTGTCCGTTCATTCTTCGGGTTCGTAAACAGCTCTGCAGGCGAACCTGATTCAACAATCTCCCCGTTATCCATAAAGATAACTCTATTTGCAACTCCCTGGGCAAAGCCCATCTCGTGAGTGACGACAATCATCGTCATGTGTTCTTCCGCCAAATCCTTCATGACTTTCAACACCTCACCCGTCAATTCAGGGTCTAAGGCAGAAGTCGGCTCATCGAAGAGCAGAATTTCTGGATTTAACATGAGTGCCCGGGCGATGGCTACACGTTGTTTCTGTCCGCCTGATAGTTTTGCCGGATAGGCATTGGCCCGGTCAGCAAGACCAATTTTATCAAGGAGTTCACTGCTTCTTTTTTGAATAGCAGCAGCCGATTCTTTCTTCAGCATTTTAGGGGCAAGTTCCAAATTCTCTTTCACGGTAAGGTGTGGAAAGAGGTTGAAATGCTGAAAAACCATCCCCATTCTTGCATTAATTTCTTTTAATTCTTGCGGATTTGCGTAAATGCCATCTTTCACTAAATGCTTTCCAGAAACAACAATGCTTCCAGCATCTATTTTTTCCAGATGGGCCAAACTGCGGAGCATCGTACTTTTTCCTGAACCAGATGGACCGATTACCGCAACAACATCATTTTTATGAACATCAAATGTAATATTTTTTAAAACATCTAGGTTTCCATATGATTTTTTTAGGTTAGATATTTCAATAACAGGCATCTTCACCGCTCCTTCTTATTCAAATTTGAACCGTTTTTCGAGCCCTTTAAAGACCATGGTTAACAGAAGCGTCATGATCAAATAAATAATTCCAGCGACGAAGAATGGAACAATGGTAAAGTCACGATTGACTGCTGTTTGCGCAAAATGCAGCAATTCAGGAACAGCAACCGCATAGAGGAGGGCGGTATCTTTCACTAACGTCACAGATTCGTTCGCAACGGATGGAAGGGCAATCCGGAACATTTGCGGCAGGATGACCCTCGTTAAGGTCTGCCATTTATTTAAGCCAAGGACTTGTGATGCCTCATATTGGCCTTTATCAATCGCAAGCAGCCCACCGCGGAAGATTTCAGCAAAATAAGCGGCATAGTTCAAGATGAAACCGATACAGGCAGCAACAAAGCGATCCAATACTAAATATTCACCAACCACTGGAATCATCGGCAGCCCAAAACAGATAAATAACAATTGAAGTAGCAGCGGTGTTCCACGCATCACATAAATATAGCCTTCTGCAAGCAAGGAGAGTGGTTTAAAACGGCTGCCGACAGCTAGCGTTAAAACAAACCCGAGCGGAATGGACACGACAATGGCAATCAAAAACAAGAGGATGGTCATCTGTGCCCCTTCGAGCATCGGTTTTAGTATGGAAATTAGATAATCAACAGACATTTGATTTCCTCCAAAAGCAAAACAGGGTTCCCTATGGAAATCCTGTTCGCTCTATATTCGTTATTAGTTTAATACTTTATTTTCGCCAAACCACTTTTCCGAAATTTGGGCAGCTGTGCCATCCTCATTCATCTCGTCGAGTGCTTTTTGCAGGTCTTTCAGTAAGTCTTCATTCCCTTTTTTAACGCCAATTCCGTATTCTTCAGGAGCTAATGATTCATTAAGAATCTTGAAGGCTTCTTTTTCTTTTGACATATAATAATCAATGACAACTTCATCAATTACGACTGCATCCAACCGGCCGCTCTTTAAATCGGTTAAAGCTTGGACATTATCTGAAAACTCGGTTACAGTCTTTATCTTTGCTTTGATTGGTGAAGCATCTAAAGCATCCGATGCGGAAGATAGTGTTTGCAGGCCGACTACTTTACCTGCTAAATCGTTTAATTTAGTTAGCTTTGAATCAGCCATGGTCACAACCACTTGGGCATTTTTTAAGTATGGCTTTGTGAAAAGAACTTTCTTTTTACGTTCATCTGTAATAGTGTATCCGTTCCAAATGAGGTCAATTCTTCCACTGCTAAGTTCAGCTTCTTTTGTACTCCAATCAATCGGTTGGAACTTTACCTTTTTCCCCATTTTTTTGGCTGCTGCACTGGCATAATCAATGTCAAAACCAACAATCTTGTTATCTTTATCCCGGAACCCCATTGGAGCAAATTTATCATCGATCCCAATGACCAACGTGTTGTCCTTTACTTCAGTCGTTTTCGAGGAACAACCCGTAAGGATGGAGAATAATGCTGCTATGACTAAAACAATTGTTGATAAACGTTTCATATTCATACTACCACCTTATCTATTAATAATTTACTTTAGCACGTTACCGTATTATTACACTAACATATTATAACGCTATAACATTATTGAATACAATAGCTCTGTTAATAGTGGGAAAATTAAAAATTTTAATTAAGGAAACGAACGCTTTCTTTTTAAATGAATAATGTGGAAAATGATTGACAATCAAACCACCATTTGAATATCATATAATCAAATGGTGGTTTGAATGATGACGGTCTCTTCGGGCGGTTATACCGGCCGTTTTAGAGGCATACATCAAAATATTAAGAATAGAAAACACTAGCGTTAATCGTAATATTTTCGGTTTAGAAAAAGATAAATAAATGAGCCACTCTAATCAGAGAGCTCGGGGGGGATTAACATGGGTCATCATCATCATGGTCATTCACATGGCCATTCGCACGGACATTCACATGGTCATTCACATACGAGTAATAAACATGCATTGTTGAGTTCCTTCCTATTAATTGCAGCCTTTATGATCGTGGAAGTAATTGGAGGACTGTTAACAAACAGTTTGGCGCTCTTGTCAGATGCAGGGCATATGCTGAGTGACGCGGCCGCACTGGGGTTAAGCTTTTTTGCCATTAAGCTCGGTGAGAAACAGGTATCGCAGGAAAAGACGTATGGCTATAAACGCTTTGAAATTATTGCTGCTGCCCTGAACGGCTTAACACTTGTGGTTATTTCCATCTATATCTTTTTTGAGGCGTTCCAACGCTTCTTCGATCCTCCAGAGGTGCAAAGTACTGGAATGCTGATGATATCTGTGACGGGGCTGATTGTAAACATTATCGCTGCTTGGATATTAATGAAGGGTGACAAGGACGAAAACCTGAATGTCAGAAGTGCTTTCTTGCATGTCCTAGGAGATATGCTGGGATCGGTGGGCGCCATTGTTGCTGCATTATTGATTATGTTTTTCGGCTGGGGGATTGCCGACCCAATCGCGAGTGTCATTGTTGCTGTCTTGATTCTCCTCAGTGGGTACAGGGTGATGAAGGACTCGTTTCATATCTTAATGGAGGGGGCGCCATCACAGATTGATATTAGTCATGTGAAAGAGGAACTTAAAAAGATCCCATTCGTAAAGGAAGTCCATGATTTGCACATTTGGACAATTACCTCTGGGTATCCCGTCTTGAGCTGCCATATTTCCATACTAGATAACGGTGTTCATGATGACATCCTCTCCCAATCCCAAAAGATTCTTCACGACCAATTTCACATCGAACACAGCACCATCCAAGTAGAAAAAGAAGCAAACGGCTGCCCTAGCCCACATGGGACATGTAATTAAATAATACATCCTTCCCAAAAACCTATCCGCAAAACAGATAGGTTTTTTTCTTTGCGTGTTTGTTCATTTTCATTTAGGATTAGGTTGGTTATTTTTTCTTTATAAGTTAAAAATAACATGAATATGACAGATGAGTTTTCAGCTAGGAGGAAGACAATGGAGAAAAGTGGTTATCCACAAGACAAGCGTTTCAAAATTGCTCACAGGGAAGCTGTGATTGGAATAATCCTTGTTTTAATTAATTTTCTTTGGTGGTACGGCTTTGCCTATGGCCTCGGTTCAACCAAAGTAGAAAATTACACATACATATGGGGGTTGCCGGCTTGGTTTTTTTATAGTTGTATCGTAGGTTTTGTTTTGATGGTTATTCTCGTTATTTTTACGGTAAAGGTATTATTCAAGGATGTTCCCTTTGACGAGGAAGAGGGGGAAATCAAATGAATTGGGCCGTCATTACGCCTCTTTTAATTTTCTTATTCATTATCTTTGCTGTTGGCATGTGGTCAAATAAATTTGTCATTAAATCTCATTCATTCTTAGAGGAGTACTTTCTAGGGGAACGTCAAATGGGCGGTTTCATATTGGCAATGACGATGGTGGCGACATATGGCAGTGCCAGCAGTTTCATCGGTGGTCCAGGTGTAGCTTATACGCAAGGATTAGGCTGGGTTCTCCTAGCCATGGCCCAATTAGCCACTGGATATTTTACATTAATGGTCCTAGGTAAGAAGTTTGCCATTATTTCTCGTCAATACAAAGCCATCACCCTGATTGACTTTTTAAAAGAGAGGTACAAAAGTAAAGCAGTGGTATTAATGTCAGCAGCGAGTATCATTATTTTTCTATTTTCATCGATGACCGCGCAATGGATTGGCGGAGCACGTTTGGTAGAAAGTTTAACAGGATTACCCTACACGACCGCTCTATTAATCTTTGCCTTTTCGGTTCTCGTCTTTGTGATTGTCGGCGGCTTTCGAGCGGTTGCCATTACGGATACCATCCAAGGGGTGGTTATGTTTGGAGGAACATTAATCCTTTTAATCGCAACGATTAAGGCTGGTGGAGGAATCCCAAAGATTATCTCAGACTTGGCAGCAGAAAATCCTAATTTAATCAGTCCCTTTGGGGCTGAGCGGAGTTTGACACCAACCTTCGTTTCTTCCTTTTGGATTTTAGTAGGGATTGGTGTCGTCGGTTTGCCGCAAATTGCCGTCCGAGCGATGTCCTATAAAAATTCAAAGGCGATGCACAGTGCGATTATTATTGGAACCATTGTGGTCGGGTTTATCATGCTTGGTATGCATCTCATTGGCGTGTTCGCCAGACCCGTTCTCCCAGGTGTGAAAATTGGGGATACGGTTATGCCGATGTTATCGATGAAAGTACTGCCGCCATATGCGGCAGGTATTGTTCTTGCTGCGCCAATGGCAGCCATTATGTCGACTGTGGATGCCTTATTGATTTTAGTTAGCTCTGCTTTAGTGAAAGATGTCTATTTAAATTACATCAAGCCGGACGCAGGGAATGATCTTGTGAAAAAGGTTAGTTTTAGTGTGACTGCAATCATTGGAATTATTGTCATATTGTTCTCCTTAAGTCCGCCAGATTTGATTGTTTGGCTGAATCTATTTTCTTTTGGAGGGCTTGAGTCGGTCTTTATTTGGCCAGTGGTTTTAGGACTATATTGGAGTAAGGGCAATAAACATGGGGCTATCACTTCAATGATTTTAGGGATGGGGTCCTATATTTTATTAGATCAATTTTATCCGAATCCATTCGGGTTTCACACAGTGGTCTTCCCTATTCTCCTTTCACTACTTGGCTTTGTAGTCACTAGCCTGTTTACTCAGCCCAAAGAAGGGGAATTGCATGTGAGTATGGAAAAATAAGCAAAAGATCTTTGGTATGGCCGTTTCAACTATCATATATGTTGCAATTTTGTAAATTAATTTTTAGAATAAATGAATAGTATGAATTGAATGAGGTGTACTCATTGGAAACCGTTATTCGAATTTTCTCAGCGCTTATTCTTCCAGGGCTGCTCGTCTTGCTTTTTACACGTGTCACTTACAATCGAGTGATTGGGCTCATCTTGACTGTGGCTCTCATTGCCACTTCAGTATATAAAGGTTATACCAACACGTTTATGATTATCGTGGTGGATGCTTTTTCGTTAACTGCCGGTTTTTGGCTGGCTGATAAAATGAGGCAAAGGGCATTGAAGAAGACCTAAGCATTGAAACAAACCAAGTCTGTCAGTAAAATGACAGGCTTTTTTAATGAAATCGAATATTCGTTCGCATATTATTGGTTTGTTTTTAGGGGAATGTGGTAAAATGTAGATATGAATTTGAGAGGATACACTTGAAAGCATCCATCCCGGTCCATAACAAGGTACATATGCTGAAAAGTGATTGATTTTACGGGAGGGAAGATTTGTGAAAGATCAATTTGAATTAGTATCAAAATACTCGCCGCAAGGGGATCAGCCGGAGGCGATCAGACAATTAGTTGACGGGCTCAAGAATAATAAAAAAGAACAGACATTGCTTGGTGCGACAGGTACGGGAAAAACATTTACAATTTCAAATGTGATTAAAGAGGTAAATAAACCAACGCTTATTATCGCTCATAACAAGACCCTCGCTGGACAGCTCTACAGTGAGTTCAAAGAATTTTTTCCAAACAATGCGGTTGAATATTTTGTCAGTTACTATGACTACTTTCAGCCAGAAGCTTACGTTCCACAGACGGATACATTCATTGAAAAAGATGCCAGTATCAATGATGAAATTGATAAATTGCGCCACTCAGCGACATCTTCCCTCTTCGAACGGAAAGATGTGATCGTAATTGCCTCGGTTTCTTGTATTTATGGTTTGGGTTCTCCGGAAGAATATCGAGAAATGGTGCTATCGCTTCGAACAGGAATGGAAATAGAGCGCAATCAGCTGTTACGTCGTTTAGTCGATATCCAATATGACCGAAATGATATTGACTTCAAGCGGGGAACCTTCCGTGTCCGTGGCGATGTGGTCGAGATTTTCCCTGCTTCTCGTGACGAGCATTGCCTTCGTGTCGAGTTTTTTGGTGATGAAATCGATCGAATTCGAGAAGTCGATGCGCTCACAGGCGAGATTATGGGTGAACGGGAACATGTCGCGATTTTCCCTGCCTCCCACTTCGTTACAAGGGAAGAAAAGCTGAGAATTGCGATTGAAAATATTGAAAAAGAACTAGAAGTACGTCTCGAAGAACTGCGCGAGGACAATAAATTGCTCGAAGCCCAGCGTCTTGAACAAAGGACACGCTATGACCTGGAAATGATGCGGGAAATGGGCTTTTGCTCAGGGATTGAGAATTATTCACGCCATTTAACGTTAAGAGAAGCAGGATCCACTCCATATACCTTGCTTGACTATTTTCCAAAGGACTTTTTGATGGTGATTGACGAGTCGCATGTTACTTTGCCGCAAGTGAGAGGTATGTTTAATGGAGATAAAGCGCGGAAACAGGTCCTTGTGGATCACGGCTTTCGTCTGCCATCGGCCCTTGATAACCGGCCGTTAATGTTTGATGAGTTTGAAAAGCATATTCACAATATCATCTATGTTTCGGCGACACCTGGGCCGTACGAGTTGGAACATACACCGGAAATGGTTTCACAAATTATCCGCCCGACAGGACTATTAGACCCTACGATTGAGGTTCGTCCAATTGAAGGGCAAATTGATGACTTGATTGGCGAAATTCACGAACGGATACGGAGAAATGAACGTGTCCTTGTGACCACCTTGACGAAAAAAATGTCCGAAGATCTAACAGATTACTTGAAGGAAATCGGAATTAAAGTACAATATCTGCATTCGGAGGTAAAGACGCTCGAGCGGATTGAAATTATTCGGGAGCTGCGTCTTGGAAAATACGATGTTCTCATCGGGATAAACTTACTGAGGGAAGGGTTGGACATCCCAGAGGTATCACTGATAGCCATCCTTGATGCCGACAAAGAAGGCTTCCTTCGTTCGGAACGTTCGTTAATCCAAACGATTGGCCGAGCCGCTCGGAATGCCCAGGGACATGTCATCATGTACGCTGACAAGATCACGAATTCCATGGAATTAGCGATCACAGAAACAAGGCGCCGCCGTGCCATCCAAGAAGAGTACAACCAAAAGCATGGAATTGTCCCAATGACGATTCAAAAAGATATTCGTGACGTCATCCGTGCTACACATGCTGCTGAGGAGCAGGAAGATTACAAACCAGCGGCATCATTTAGTAAGATGAACAAGAAAGAAAGAGAAAAATTAATTGCCACAATGGAAAAAGAAATGAAGGTCGAAGCCAAAGCGCTTAATTTCGAACGGGCGGCTGAGCTTCGTGATTTAATTTTGGAATTGAAAGCGGAAGGATGACGTATAAATGGCAATGGAAAAACTGATTGTGAAAGGCGCTAGAGCCCACAATTTGAAAAATATTGATGTCACCATTCCGAGAGATAAGCTTGTTGTCTTAACAGGACTTTCCGGGTCTGGGAAGTCCTCGCTCGCCTTTGATACGATTTATGCCGAGGGGCAAAGACGATACGTCGAATCCCTTTCTGCCTATGCACGGCAATTTCTAGGCCAGATGGATAAACCGGATGTGGATGCCATTGAGGGTCTCTCCCCGGCAATCTCCATCGATCAAAAAACAACAAGCCGTAACCCCCGTTCGACGGTCGGTACGGTGACAGAAATCTATGATTATTTGCGTTTATTATATGCAAGGGTCGGGCATCCAACGTGTCCAATCCATGGAATTGAAATCTCCTCACAGACGATTGAGCAGATGGTTGACCGGATTTTAGAATACCCCGAACGGACCAAAATGCAAATCCTAGCCCCGGTGGTGTCAGGCCGAAAGGGAACGCATGTGAAGGTGCTCGAAGACATTAAAAAACAAGGCTTTGTCCGCGTCCGTGTCGACGGGGAAATGCTCGACCTTGGCGATGAGATTGAGTTAGAGAAAAATAAAAAGCATTCGATTGAAGTTATTATTGACCGGATTGTCGTCAAGGAAGGGGTCTCAGCACGGATTGCTGATTCTCTCGAAACGGCACTAAAACTAGGCGAAGGAAAGGTCATCGTCGATGTGATTGGGCAAGAAGAACTGTTGTTCAGTGAAAATCATGCCTGTCCGCATTGTGGTTTTTCGATTGGAGAACTAGAGCCGCGGATGTTTTCGTTCAATAGTCCGTTTGGTGCCTGCCCTGAATGTGACGGACTCGGTTCTAAGCTCGAAGTCGATGTGGAACTTGTCATCCCCAACCGCGACTTGACACTGAAGGAGCATGCGATTGCGCCGTGGGAACCGACCAGCTCACAGTACTACCCACAGCTGCTTGAGGCAGTATGTGATCACTTCGGTGTAGATATGAATATTCCTGTGAAGGATATCCCGGAGCACCTTTTGGAAAAAGTTCTCTATGGAGGCGGCCGTGAAAAAATCTATTTCCGCTATGAAAATGATTTTGGTCAAGTCCGCGAGGGGAATATTGAATTTGAGGGCGTTATCCGAAATGTGGAGCGTCGTTATAAAGAAACTAGCTCCGATTATATCCGGGAGCAAATGGAAAAATATATGGGTCAAAAACCATGTCCAACCTGTAAGGGCTATCGATTGAAAAAAGAAACCTTGGCCGTCCTTATTAATGGCCGCCATATTGCCCAAATAACCGACCTTTCCATTGAAGAGGCCAATCAATTTTTTGCAGAATTAACGCTTTCCGATAAAGAAATGCAAATTGCTAAACTGATCTTCAATGAAATCAGTGAGCGGCTTGGCTTCTTAATTAATGTCGGTCTCGATTATTTAACATTGAGCAGGACAGCTGGTACGCTGTCAGGCGGGGAGGCCCAGCGGATTCGCTTAGCCACACAAATCGGTTCGCGTTTAACTGGTGTTCTCTATATTTTGGATGAACCGTCGATTGGATTACATCAGCGGGATAATGACCGCTTAATTGGAACGCTGCAAAATATGCGCGATATCGGCAACACTTTGATTGTGGTTGAGCATGATGAGGACACGATGATTGCGGCCGATTACCTGATTGATATCGG
The DNA here is from genome assembly GCF_042136325.1 of Neobacillus sp. KR4-4. NCBI lineage: Bacteria > Bacillati > Bacillota > Bacilli > Caryophanales > Bacillaceae > Neobacillus > Neobacillus sp. KR4-4. Next base: position 118,105 of record NZ_JBHHJU010000006.1, on the reverse strand, counting down.
TCCGGGTGCCGGGGTTCATGGCGGAGAAATCGTTTCTGCTGGAACACCAGCCGAAGTCATGGCAGACCCCCATTCATTAACAGGTCAATACTTATCCGGGAAGAAGTTTATCCCGCTTCCCTTAGAACGACGCAAGCCGGATGGCCGCTTTATTGAAATCAAGGGTGCATCGGAAAACAATTTAAAAAATGTCAATGTGAAGCTGCCACTTGGGATGTTTATTGCAATCACAGGTGTGTCTGGTTCTGGGAAGAGTACCCTTATTAACGAGATCTTACATAAATCCCTTGCCCAAAAGCTTCATCATGCAAAAACAAAGCCTGGTGAACATAAGAGTATTAAAGGCATCGATTATTTAGAGAAAGTCATTGACATCGATCAATCACCAATTGGCCGAACACCGCGTTCGAACCCAGCAACATATACGGGTGTTTTTGATGATGTTCGTGATGTGTTTGCGAACACAAACGAGGCGAAGGTCCGCGGTTATAAAAAGGGACGCTTCAGTTTTAATGTGAAGGGCGGCCGCTGTGAGGCCTGCCGCGGCGATGGAATCATTAAAATTGAAATGCACTTCTTACCAGATGTGTATGTACCTTGCGAAATTTGCCATGGCAAACGTTATAACCGTGAAACGTTAGAAGTAAAGTACAAAGGGAAGAATGTTTCGGACATTCTCGATATGACCGTGGAAGCGGCAGTAGAATTTTTCGAGAACATTCCGAAAATCAGCCGTAAACTGCAAACCATCTTGGATGTCGGCCTTGGCTACGTTAAACTAGGTCAGCCGGCAACAACTCTATCCGGAGGGGAAGCGCAGCGTGTCAAATTAGCATCAGAACTGCACCGCCGATCGTCAGGAAAATCCTTCTATATTCTCGATGAACCGACAACAGGTCTTCATGTCGATGATATTTCTCGTTTGCTTGTTGTGCTGCAGCGCTTAGTTGAAAATGGCGACACTGTCCTTGTGATTGAGCATAATCTCGATGTTATTAAGGCAGCCGATTATCTCGTCGATCTAGGACCAGAAGGTGGAGATAAAGGCGGAACAATCGTCGCCACGGGAACACCTGAAAAAGTGGCGGAAGTTCCGGAATCGTACACGGGAAAATACTTAAAGCCGATTCTTGAGCGGGACCGCCTTCGGATGAAACAGCAAGTAGAAGATAAGAGTGCTATAAAAGCATAAAAAGAGCCTTAGGCTCTTTTTTTTATGTCATTTTTCGGTTAAGGAAGTCTGTAAATTTGTCATTGGCGAAATTATGGTGCCAATCGGCGAAAACTGTTCCGAGTTCGGCGAAATGCCGCTTCAAGTTGGCGAAATTCCAGCTCCAATCGGCGAAATCCCCCCCTCGGCACTGGATCAAAAAAATCCTGCTTGGTCTTAATTAAAAAATTACGAAACTAATCAGCTTCCTTTTTCGTAAATAATAGATAAAGGATAATAATAATCATTACTGAATAAGCATAAAGTGACACAAATTTTTTGATGCTGAGGTGGGGAATCATGAAAGAGGAAAAAGTGCGGATATTAAAAATGGTTGAAGAAGGAAAATTGACCGTCGAAGAAGCTGTCTCCTTGCTGGATGAATTAGAAAAAGCACAAAAAACGATGGAGCAGAAGCAGGAGGACATCGTGAATGAGCTTTCCACCGTTGTAAATTTCGAGGAAGCCAAGAAGGAAGATCCTTTTCAGGCGAAATTCCAATCGACCAAGGTAAAGATTTTTGATTTTGTCGATTCTGCCTTAAAAAAAATCAAAGATTTTGATTTTGATTTGAACTTTGGTCAATCAGTAGAGATCTCCCATATTTTTCACCAGGGTGATGCCGATCTGAAAGAGGTCGATATTGACGTGGCGAATGGTTCCGTTAAACTAGCGGCTTGGGACCAACCGGATGTGAGGATTGAATGTCAAGCGAAGGTATTTCGGGTTGAAAACTCAGACCAAGCAAGGCAGAACTTTTTAAGAGACACGATTTTTTCAGTGGAAAATCAAAAATTATGTTTTATAACCCAGCAAAAATGGATGAAGGCAGACTCAACCATTTTTGTACCAAAAGCTCAGTATGACCGTATGCGCATCAGAATTTTTAATGGAGCAGTCAGCGGAGAAGATATCAATGTTGCTGACCTAAGGGTCAAAACCGCTAATGGAAAAATAAACCTTGACCGAGTTCATGGTAATAAAGCAGAGGTGGAAACGGCAAACGGAAAAATTAAAATTATCGGCAGTTTGTTCGATGACCTCGAAGCGGAGACTATTAACGGGGCAATCAAACTAGATGGTGACTTTAAAAGGGTGGGAACGCAGTCCTTTCACGGGAATATCAGCTGCAATATCAGTGGCAGTCGCACCGAGTTGATTCAAGTAAAAGCGACAACGGGTGGAATCGACCTTTACATCCCAGATAATCTGCCGGTAAATGGGGAATTGAAGACGAATATTGGCGGATTTAATGTAGAGCTTGTTGGTGTTCAAGTACTGGAAGAGAAGAGTGAAATGATTCAAAAGTCGCTTCGCTTTAAATCCATTAATCATCCTGATAAAATGATGAAAATCTATGCAGACACAAAAACGGGTTCCATCACCATTCACAAATCACAAGAATAATTACTAGGAGATGCCGAAAAATGAGATGGCTGATTGGGTGTTTGATTAATGCGGTGTTGTTTATGGCCGCTCTTCAGGCAAGCATTTTATTATCCATCTTAAATGTTTTGGTACGACCGATCCTGATTCTGCTCACCCTGCCAGTGACAGTTGTATCATTGGGGCTGTTTCTATTTGTGATCAATGCGATTACGCTGGAGCTGACAGATTATTTGATGGGCGAAGCCTTTGAGATTTCCAGTTTTGGGATGGCCTTCTTCTTTGCTATCCTGATGTCACTTGTAAACTTGATCATTCAAAAAACACTGCTCCAGCCAGCAAGGAAATCCAAGGATTAATAGTTAATACCAGGGTGCCCGCTTTAAAAAGTGGGCACCCTATTTATATGGTAAAAATACCCAAGCAGCAGTATGCTAATTTTTTAGACATGAAAGTATGGTAATTTAATAAAAAATGCTAAAATAAATGGAAATGGAATTTTTAGAATAAACTTAATCCGTTTGAGGAGGATGTTTCGTTGCCAAAAGTACGTACCAAAGATATAGTCGAGAAGTTTAAACTTGAATTAGTTAGCGGCGAAGAGGGAATTAACCGTCCCATCACCATGAGTGATATCTCACGTCCAGGAATTGAAATAGCCGGATATTTTGAATTTTATCCAGCTGAACGAATTCAGCTCTTAGGTAAAACCGAGCTTTCCTTTTTTGGAATGCTGTCTGACGCTGAACGTGCTTCAAGAATGGAACGTTTATGCACCGATATCACTCCAGCGATTATTGTCACCCGAGATATCGAGGTACCAAAAGAGCTGATTGAAGCGTCCGAACGTGAATCTGTTCCAGTTTTACGTGTGGGCATGAAGACCACCCGTTTTTCCAGCCGTCTGACAAATTACCTGGAAAGTAAGCTGGCACCAACTACTGCTGTCCATGGCGTATTGGTTGATGTTTACGGAATCGGAGTATTAATTACCGGAAAAAGCGGTGTCGGTAAAAGTGAAACGGCCTTAGAATTGGTTAAGCGCGGCCACAGGCTGGTCGCGGATGATTGTGTCGAAATTCGCCAGGAAGACCAGGATACATTAGTCGGATCTTCTCCCGATTTAATCGAGCATTTACTAGAAATTCGCGGTTTAGGGATCATCAATGTGATGACTCTATTCGGAGCTGGTGCCGTTCGCAGTAATAAACGGATTACCCTCGTTATGAATCTAGAAATTTGGGATTCAAAAAAGCAATATGACCGCCTTGGTTTAGATGAAGAGAAAATGAGAATCATTGACACGGATATACCAAAGTTGACAATCCCTGTTCGTCCAGGGCGAAACCTTGCTGTTATTATCGAAGTGGCTGCGATGAATTTCCGTCTAAAAAGAATGGGTGTGAATGCGGCGCAGCAATTTACTGAGCGTCTGTCTGATGTGATTGAAGACGGCGATCACGACGAGATTTAAGGGGAAGAGGAGATAGAGAGATGAACAATTCTATTCAACCGCTAAATCCGATTGCCTTTTCACTTGGACCGATTTCAGTGCATTGGTATGGGATTATTATTGGCTCAGGTTTGGCCCTTGCTTTGTACCTTGCCATCAGGGAGGGTAATCGCAGAGGGTTAGAGAAAGACACGTTTGCTGACTTAATGCTATGGGCTATCCCCATTGCCATCATATCTGCACGTATCTATTATGTGATTTTTGAATGGAAATATTATGTCAACCATCCAGCGGATATCCCGCAAATCTGGAATGGCGGGATTGCTATCCATGGTGCCTTGATTGGTTCCGTACTGACCACATATGTGTTTGCCAAAAAGCGCCGGATTTCCTTTTGGAAAATTGCCGACATTGCTGCACCGAGTATTATTCTTGGACAAGCGATTGGCCGTTGGGGAAATTTCATGAACCAGGAGGCGCATGGCGGGGAAGTAACTAGAGCATTCCTTGAAAACTTGCATTTACCGGAATTTATTATTAATCAAATGTATATTAATGGAACGTATTATCACCCAACATTCTTGTATGAATCACTCTGGGACTTTGCTGGCTTTTTCCTATTATTATTCCTGCGCCGGGTGAACTTCCGCCGCGGAGAATTATTCCTTACATATGTGATTTGGTATTCAGTTGGCCGTTTTTTCATCGAGGGCTTACGAACTGATAGCTTAATGCTTGGCAGCCTCCGGATGGCACAAACAATTTCGATTGCATTAGTGGTGGGAGCGCTGGCCATTCTTATGTATCGCCGCACGAAACAATTGACCGATAAGCGATATTTAGATCAAGAAAATAGTTAACCGTGTGAGAGAAAGGAAGCGACCAATGACGAATAAAATTACGACCGTTCTTTTTGATTTAGATGGGACTTTAATTGATACGAATGAATTAATTATTACATCCTACCTGCATACATTGGAAAAATATTATCCAAACAAGTACAAGCGTGAGGATGTATTGCCGTTTATGGGACCGACACTGCACGAAGCGTTTGGCACCATCGATCCAGATCGGGTGGAAGAGATGATTTTAGAATATCGGGCCTTTAACATAAGCAACCATGATAACTTGGTGCGGGAATTTGCTGGGGTCTTGGAAACGGTGCGAACCTTAAAAGAAAAGGGCTACAAGCTGGGGATCGTCACGACTAAACGTCATGATGTGACGATGAAGGGACTTCATCTTATGAACCTAGAATCCTATTTCGAAGTCATTGTTGCCTACGATCATGTAAGCAAGACAAAACCAGATCCTGAACCGATTTTTAAGGCATTGGAACAACTGGATTCTACCCCGGAAGAGACAATGATGGTTGGCGATAATTACCATGATATTTTAGCAGGAAAAAATGCAGGTACCGCAACGGCTGGCTGTGCCTGGTCGATTAAAGGCAGAGAGTATATTGCCAAATATGAACCCGATTATATTCTAGAGAACATGGCTGACCTATTACCTATCCTCGGAGAGTGAGAAAGATGAGGAATACGACCCGTTATCCGGTTGAAGGAGCGAACTCTTTATGGCACGTCTATAAGACCGTGCCTTTTTGGAAAGTTGTTAAGAATTTTATTGTGATTCAATTAGCCCGCTACACGCCATTCTTAGGGATGAAAAATTGGCTGTATCGGGTCTTCCTTGGGCTTGAGGTGGGCGAACAAACATCCTTCGCATTAATGGTTATGCTTGATGTGATGTTTCCCGAAAAAATCAGTGTCGGCCGAAATACGGTGATTGGGTACAACACGACCATCCTAGCTCATGAATATTTAATTAAAGAATATCGGCTTGGTCCTGTGGTGATTGGCAGTGAAGTGATGATTGGTGCGAACTCCACGATCCTTCCAGGGATTACGATTGGAGATGGGGCCATTGTCTCAGCTGGGACCCTTGTCCATAAAGATGTTCCTCCAGGGGCGTTTGTTGGCGGGAATCCAATGCGGGTCATTTATACAAAGGAAGAGTTGGCCGAGCGCTGGGCCGATGATTCGATTTATGGACGGAGAAAATAATATAGTGGAATTTTTTTAAGTCTGGTTTTCGCAACCAGGCTTTTTTTGTAGTAAACTAACAATTAAAATGTTATTTCGCGGAAAAATTCAGAAACTTGGCGGAATTCCATACTAGGTTGGCGGATATATGCCGAGGTTTGGCGGAATCCTACCACAGATTGGCGGAATTTTATCCTAGTTCTGCGGAATCCCTCCCCAAAAGTTTCAGATTTTTTCATTGACGAATAGTTTTTCAAAGGGTAAACTAAAACTACTTTAATTCATTATCACATTAGCAGACTAAAGTATTTTGAAAATTTTAAAATAACGTAATCTAAAATAAAGGATGAGCAGGATGAGTCGCTTGTTTATGTTTGAAAAGCCCCTGGGCATGAGAGATACGCTGCCAGAGTTGTATGAAAAAAAACACCGTGTTCGAACTTTAATGGAAGATACCATCAAACTTTGGGGCTGCCAATTTATTGAAACACCTACACTGGAATACTATGAAACAGTTGGATCGGCATCGGCCATTCAAGATGCCCAGTTGTTCCGATTGCTCGACAAACAAGGGCATACACTGGTTTTACGACCTGATATGACAGCGCCTATCGCCCGCGTAGCCGCATCAAAACTATTGCAGGACGATATGCCGCTTCGATTAGCCTACTCCGCGAACGTGTTCCGCGCTCAGCAGCGTGAAGGCGGACGCCCCGCTGAATTTGAACAAATCGGCGTGGAATTCCTAAATGACGAAACCGTTTCGTGCGATGGCGAAGTGATTGCCTTACTTATTTCTTCATTAAAAAAAGCAGGGTTATCACAGTTCCAAGTATCAATTGGTCATATTGGTTTTGCCCAGGAATTATTTTTACAAATCCTCGGGACGGATGAGCGGGCGAATTCGTTACGAAGATTTTTATATGAAAAAAATTATGTCGGTTACCGCGAGCATGTAAACTCGTTATCCCTATCATCAATTGATAAACAAAGACTTCTTCAATTCCTCGACTTAAGGGGAGGAATCGAAGTGATCGGCAAGGCCTTCGATTTAATTGAAAATGAACAAGGCAAGCTTGCACTTCTGCAGTTAAAAGAACTATGGGATTGTCTGAACGACTACGGTGTCGAGGATCAAGTGAAATTTGATTTTACCATCGTCAGCCATATGAGCTATTATTCTGGAATATTATTTGAAGTTTACGCGGGGAATGTTGGCTTTCCTATCGGTAATGGCGGCCGCTACAGCTTAATTGAGAAATTTGGGAAAAATGCAAGTGCCACCGGGTTCGCGGTACATCTTGACCGACTGCTAGAGGCCCTGGGCAACATCGACTTCGAAAATACAGTAACCTGCATCTTTTTCAGTCAGGAGCGCCGAAAGGAAGCTTTTCAATTAGCTGAACAGATGCATAACGAAGGAAAACGGACCGTGCTCCAAGATATTAATGGCGTCAAAAACCTTGATGCCTTTACAAAGAAATTTGCGGATACTACCTACTTACTCGGAGGGCGTGCCGATGAATAATATACTAACGATTGCAATGCCGAAAGGGCGTATTTTTGAAGAAGCGGTTGAACTGCTTCGGAAAGCTGGGTATCAGCTTCCACCTGAATTTGATGATTCGCGGAAATTAATCATCGAGGTTGAAAATGAGGGGCTGCGATTTATTTTGGCGAAACCAACCGATGTTCCTACCTATGTGGAGCATGGGGTCGCCGATATCGGTATCGCCGGCAAGGATGTCATGCTGGAGGAAGAGCGTGATGTTTATGAACTCCTCGACTTACGGATTAGTGCCTGCTATTTAGCGGTTGCCGGCTTGCCAAACACAAAAATGAATGATGTGGCGCCTAGGGTAGCCACGAAATACCCGAATGTGGCTGAAGCCTATTTTCGTGAACAGGGAGAACAGGTGGAAATCATCAAATTAAACGGTTCAATTGAACTTGCTCCGATCATTGGTTTATCAGATAGGATTGTGGATATTGTTTCCACCGGCCGAACGATGAGGGAAAATGGTCTTGTTGAGTATGAGAGGATTGTGGATGTCACATCCCGACTGATCGTTAATCCCGTCAGCTACCGCATCAAGGATACAAAGATTGACGAACTAGTAACAAGGCTTAGTAAAGTTGTCTCTTTGGAGGAAAATTAACATGAAAATAGTAAAAGTAAATGACCTTGTTTCGTTAAAGCGATCAATCGAGTCAGGTACCTCCGAGCAAGTAAACGTAGTCAAAGAAATTATATCAGCGATTCGCACGCGCGGCGATGAAGCATTAAGGGAATATACGGAGAAATTCGATCGTGTGCGCTTATCTTCTTTTTCTGTCACCGAAAAAGAAATAGAGGCTGCCTACACACAGGTAGATGAGCGTTTTCTCTCGATTGTCCGAGAAGCGGCGGAAAATATTCGCTCGTTTCATGAAAAGCAGCTGCGGCCATCATGGATGACCACGGAGGAAAATGGAACCGTTCTAGGGCAAAAAATTACACCGCTCGATTCGGTCGGGGTATATGTGCCAGGCGGTACAGCAGCGTATCCTTCCTCCGTTCTTATGAACGTCCTTCCAGCGAAGGTCGCTGGTGTGAAGCGGATCGTGATGGTGTCGCCGCCAGACGACCAAGGCCAATTACCTCCAGCTGTATTGGTTGCAGCCAAGGAAGCGGGCGTCGAGGAAATCTATAAAGTGGGCGGGGCCCAAGCAATTGCGGCACTTGCCTATGGAACCGAATCAATTAACTCTGTTGATAAAATTACCGGACCCGGAAATATCTACGTGGCGTTAGCTAAACGTGAGGTTTTCGGTGATGTTGATATTGATATGATTGCCGGTCCAAGTGAAATTGCCATTTTGGCAGATGAAACAGCAAGAGCAGACGAGGTAGCGGCAGACCTTCTGTCACAGGCAGAACATGACCCGCGGGCCTGCAGTGTCTTGGTCACCCCTTCGAGTGTCCTGGCCGAAGCAGTCAGCATGGAAGTGGAAAAGCAGCTCGAGCTGCTGCCACGGAAAGATATCGCCTCCCGTTCAATTGCGGATTATGGTGCTATTTACATAACGGATACAATTGAAGAAGCGATCGAAACCATCAATCAATTAGCGCCTGAACATTTAGAAATTATCACAGAAAATGCGATCGAACTGCTTGGGAAGATCCGACATGCTGGAGCCATTTTTATCGGCCGCTATAGTTCAGAGCCGGTTGGTGACTACTTTGCTGGTCCTAATCATGTTCTTCCAACCAACGGAACAGCCCGCTTTTCTAGTCCGTTGAATGTGGATGATTTCCAGAAGAAATCAAGCGTGATTATCTACAGCCAAAAGGCGATGGTTGAGAATGGGGCTAAAATTGCTGAGTTTGCCCGGAAGGAAGGGCTTGAAGCCCATGCACGGGCAGTTGAATTCCGATTGAAAAACGACGGAAAATTATAAAATAATCGTACTGCACAATAAATAGGGGGTCCCATTTCATGGAAAGAATCGCAAGTATTGAACGAAACACGAATGAAACACAAATTCAATTAACATTAGATGTGGATGGGGAAGGTCAGTCTACTTTAGAAACGGGCGTACCGTTCATGACCCATATGCTTGATTTATTCACAAAACATGGACAATTCAACCTAACAGTGAATGCCAATGGGGATACAGAAGTTGATGACCACCATACAACAGAAGATATTGGTATTTGTCTTGGACAGGCCTTACGTGAAGCCTTAGGTGACAAACGCGGGATTAAGCGTTACGGGAATGCCTTTGTACCAATGGATGAAGCGTTGGCACAGGTTGTCGTTGACCTCAGTAATCGTCCGCATTTAGAAATGCGTGCCGAGTTCCCAGGACAAAAAGTGGGCACCTTTGACACTGAGCTGGTTCATGAATTTTTATGGAAGCTTGCACTTGAGGCCCGGATGAATCTTCATGTTATCGTCCATTACGGGAAAAATACCCACCATATGATCGAAGCCGTCTTTAAAGCGCTCGGCCGTGCCCTTGACGAAGCAACAACCATCGACCCGCGCATCAAAGGCGTTCCCTCGACAAAAGGAATGCTCTAGAAAAAAGTAGTGTAGTGTAGTGTAATGGTATGTAGTGTAGTGGTGTCAGGCACCATGTGAAAAACATAACTTAGGTGTCAGGCACCAAGGACAGGCACCGTGAAAGGATGGTTTTAGATGATTGGCATTGTTGACTATGGAATGGGAAATCTGTTTAGTGTTAGCAAGGCATTGGAACGGCTCGGTGCTGAGTATTTTATTTCGGCTGATAAGGGTGAGCTGCTGGCGGCAGATGCTTTACTTCTTCCAGGTGTGGGCTCCTTTCGGGATGCGATGGAGCGTTTGCCAGTAGAGACGATTAAGGAATTTGCTGCATCAGGTAAACCGCTCCTTGGGATTTGCCTTGGGATGCAATTGCTGTTTGAACGAAGTGAGGAAAATGGACCGACAGAAGGTTTAGGATTGTTACCGGGCCGTGTTCGCCGTTTTCCAGGGAAAACGCCGGAAGGACAGACCTACAAAGTTCCGCATATGGGCTGGAATCGACTTGAATTTGTCCAAGAATCCCCTCTATTAAAAAACTTAGAAGAGGACTATGTCTATTTCGTTCATTCCTATTATGTGGATGCGGAAAACTCCGATGTGTTACTGGCAAAGGCCAATTATCACGAACAAGTATCTGCGGTTGTGGGTAAAGATAATATATTTGGGATGCAATTTCATCCTGAAAAAAGCAGCAAGCTGGGCATGGCCCTGCTCGCTAATTTTCTACAAATGGTGGAGGAAAGGAAGGCAGTCCGATGAGTTTAACGATTTATCCAGCAATTGATATGCGCGGCGGCAAGTGCGTCCGACTTCTCCAAGGGGACTACGACCAAGAAACCATTTATGGTGACTCGCCATTTAATATGGCCAAAAGTTTTGCCGCTGATGGCTCCGAGTGGATTCACATGGTGGACCTTGACGGGGCAAAAGATGGCAAGCGGGTCAATGACCAGTTTGTGATTGAAGCCGCACAAAAGTTAAATGTAAATATTCAGATTGGCGGCGGCATTCGTTCGGAGGAGGATATCCTTCACTATCTTGAGAATGGTGTGAACCGCGTCATCATTGGCAGTATTGCAGTTTCTAACCCCGAATTTGCCATCGATATGATCAAAAAATACGGTGCGAAAATTGCCGTCGGTATTGATGCTAAAAATGGCTATGTCGCGACACACGGTTGGCTGGATACTTCAGAATTAAAGGCAGTCGATCTCGGCAAGCGCTTTGCAGATGCCGGGGCGGAGACGTTTATTTTTACGGATATCGCTACGGATGGAACACTAGCCGGTCCGAATATTGCGGCTGTGTGTGAAATGGCTGAAGTGACGGGGAAAAATGTGATCGCCTCCGGCGGGGTGAGCAGTCTAGCAGACTTACAAGCCATTGCTTCCCAAGGGATACAAGGAGCAATCGTCGGTAAAGCCCTATATGAAAACCGCTTCACTTTAAAAGAGGCTCTGAAAGTGGGTGGCTCCCGATGACTCTTACAAAAAGAATCATCCCATGCCTGGATGTAAAAGATGGTCGAGTGGTCAAAGGGATCCAATTTGTGCAACTGCGCGATGCCGGTGATCCTGTAGAACTAGCACGCTTTTACGATGAGCAGGGGGCGGATGAACTTGTTTTTCTCGATATCTCTGCCTCTATTGAAGGCCGAAAAACAATGGTTGAAGTCGTAAAGGCCGTCGCCTCTGAGTTGGCCATTCCGTTTACGGTAGGCGGGGGCATTAATGCGTTGGAAGATATGAAAAGAATCCTCCGTGCCGGCGCGGATAAAGTGTCGCTGAACACGGCAGCGGTCCTTAACCCGGAACTGATTAAGGAAGGTGCCAGCTACTTTGGCTCGCAATGCATCGTTGTCGCAATCGATGCGAAATATGATGAAGAAGTGGGAACATGGCGGGTATTCACTCACGGTGGCAGAACGCCGACAGACAAATTAGTGGTTGAGTGGGCTAGCGAAGCTGCCCGTCTGGGTGCGGGTGAAATTTTACTAACGAGCATGGATAGTGATGGTGAGAAGAATGGATTCGACCTGGAGCTGACGAAGGCAGTCAGCGAAGCGGTAACTATTCCTGTCATTGCTTCGGGCGGGGCAGGGAATTCGGAACACTTCGAGGAAGCGTTCTTAGCCGGAAAAGCAGATGCGGCTCTCGCTGCGTCCATTTTTCACTATAAAGAGACATCTGTTCATGAAGTAAAAAGCTATTTACGGGAAAAAGGAGTGACGGTTCGATGAATGTACGATTTGATGAAAAAGGGTTAGTGCCTGCGATTATTCAAGATGCTGGAACAAAAGAAGTATTAACGCTCGCTTATATGAACGAGGAGTCGCTCGCCAAAACAATTGAAACGGGCGAAACATGGTTCTACAGCCGTTCTCGCAAGGAATTATGGCATAAAGGTGCAACAAGCGGAAATACACAGACCGTAGTCAGCATGAACTATGACTGTGACCAAGATGCAATATTAGTCCTTGTATATCCAAAGGGTCCGGCATGCCATACTGGTGCGGTTAGCTGTTTTACAGAAAGAGGCTATACGGGGACATCAAGTCTGGCAGACTATGAGATCTTACAATCGCTTGAAAAAGTCATCGTTGACCGTGAACGTGAGCGTCCAGAAGGGGCTTACACCACCTATTTGTTTGAAAAAGGCGTCGATAAGATTTTGAAAAAAGTTGGCGAAGAATCGGCCGAAGTAATTATTGCAGCGAAAAACCGCGACGCAGAGGAACTGCGTTGGGAAGCAGCTGATCTCCTTTATCACTTGCAGGTATTACTCGTTGAACAAGGCCTTCCATTCAAGGAAGTTTTGAGAACTTTAGAAGAGAGACACAAGGACCGGTCGTAAATCGACTGGTTTTTTTCTGCTTTTTTTCTGGTATCTTCTCGAACATCTCCCTAGTGTGGTATACTACCTTAGTTATGTTAAAAATGTGGAGGACTTCATGGGTAAAGACGCGAAAGCAAGAAAGCATATGGGAAAATTACTTACATTTGTTCCTACGGGGGAATATTATTTCACGAAGGGTTTAAAGGCATACCATCGACGTGATTTTATAAAAGCAAAAAAATATCTTGGGCGAGCGATGCAGCTTGAGCCGGGTGAACCGATGATTATATGCCAGTTGGCGATCGTGTCAACAGAACTTGGCGAGTTTGAACATTCCAACCGGCTCTTGCACCTCATCCTTGAAGAACTAGATCAAGAAATGGTGGAATGCCATTACTTTTTGGCCAATAATTATGCCCATATGGGATTTTTTAAAGATGCGTATCACCACGCCAAACTGTATTTACAGCTTGATCCAGATGGTGACTTTAGCGAGGATACTGAGGATTTACTAGATGTACTTACATTGGAATCAGAAGATCTTGAGGATGATCTGTATCAGCAGGATGACCTTATCGTTAAACAAGAACAGGCTCGTGACCTGCTTGAGTCAGGGTACTTTCCAAAAGCGATTGAACTGTTAAAAGATGTCGTCAAGGATTATCCAGAGTACTGGTCAGCGTACAACAACTTGGCGCTCGCCTATTTTTATTTAGGGAAGACAAAAAAGGCGGAATCCATTTTAGATGATGTATTAGAGCGAAATCCAGGTAATCTACATGCCCTATGTAACCAGCTTGTATTTGCCTATTATCAAGGGCAGGAACAAGATGTTGCCGGTATGATTGACATGTTAAAGAAAATTCAACCACTTTTAAGTGAACAGCAATTCAAACTGGGGGCCTCATTTGCTCTAGTAGGTGAATATGACCTAGCCTATGTATGGTTGAAAAAATTATATAAGCAAGGCTTTGATGGTGATAGTCCGTTTTACTACTGGCTTTCCCATTCTGCCTATTTCACAGGCAATGAAACGTTCGCAAAAAATATCTGGAAAAAAGTGCTGGAACTTAATCCTGATAAAGAAGGCTCTGAACCATGGAATAAAGAAAATGCACCAACCAATGGTTTTGAAGACCTTTCCGGTTCAATTTTTCAAAAACTGGACAGCGACTATGTGGAGGAACGCTTATTTGCCCTTTTCCTCACGACTGTATCGAGTAAAAAGGAAGAAATCATCACCTCCAAGCGACTGTTTCAAAATCAGAAATTTACGTCCTTGGAAAAGGAATATATCTCATTGATTCGTTCGGGAAAACCTTCGATGACAGCCGAGGCACAGGAAGTGGCCGAACTCTTTTATGAGACCTTTCAACCGATTGGCACCATTGAGTCCGGTTTATACTTGATATGGTTTTCTGTATTTGTCGAGGTTTCCAAAGACAGCCTCCCATTGAAAAATAAACGTGCCTGGGCGGGCGCCGTCGAGTATGTTTGGCATAAACTGCGTAGTGAAAAGGTTTCACAGCAAGAGGTAGCCGATCGTTATGGAATTTCATCCGCAACCATTGGTAAATATGTGAAAATAGTGAATAAATATTTGAACTAAGCAAATTGGTGGACGATAAAACATTTGTTATATACGATTAAGTAAGGGAACAATAATTCTTACTTAATCGTATTTTTTTTATATAGGGAGTGTTTAAACCATGTCAGATGAAAAAATTTATGACGTTATTATTGCCGGTGCTGGCCCTGCGGGGATGACAGCGGCTGTTTATACATCACGAGCAAACCTATCCACATTAATGATTGAGCGCGGAATGCCGGGCGGACAAATGGCCAATACGGAGGACGTGGAAAACTATCCAGGTTTTGAAAGTATTTTAGGTCCGGATTTATCAACGAAAATGTTCGAGCATGCGAAAAAATTTGGTGCTGAATATGCGTATGGCGATATTAAAGAAATCCAAGACCATGGTGATTATAAAATCGTAGTCGCAGGCTCCAAGCAATACAAAGCCTACGCGGTCATCATTACAACGGGTGCAGAATATAAGAAAATTGGCGTTCCAGGGGAAAAAGAGCTTGGCGGCCGCGGTGTATCCTATTGTGCGGTTTGTGATGGAGCTTTCTTTAAAGGAAAAGAATTATTCGTCATTGGCGGAGGGGACTCAGCTGTTGAAGAAGGTGTGTACTTAACCCGCTTTGCTTCCAAGGTAACCATCGTTCATCGCCGTAATGAATTGCGTGCACAAAAAATTCTTCAGGACCGTGCTTTTGCTAATGAGAAGGTGGATTTTATTTGGAATCACACGATCAAGGCTATTAATGACAAGGATGGCAAAGTAGGCAGTGTCACACTCGTTTCTACCGAAAATGGTGAAGAGCAAGTATTACCGGCTGACGGTGTCTTCATTTACATCGGTATGGTTCCGCTATCGAAACCATTTACGAGCCTTGGAATTACCAATGATAATGGATATATTGAAACGAATGACCGGATGGAAACAAGGGTACCGGGAATTTATGCTGCAGGAGATATTCGTGAAAAAACACTGCGCCAGATTGTAACAGCGACTGGGGATGGCAGTATCGCAGCCCAAAGCGCCCAGCATTATATTGAAGAACTTAAAGAGGGAATGAAACAAAAAAGTTAAAAGGAAATATTGTGGTGGGGATTTGTAAAAACGTAAAACTGTTTTAATTCTTCTGTAACAATTGTGCAATATAGTTACGGTATGATAGAAACAGTAATTGACCCCCTTTAAAAATATATTTCTTTTATGCACAGGCCCGTAGCCTGTGCTATTTTTTTTGGGAGTTTCTACTCATATCCCCCATGTTTTACAAGAACATACTAACCACTGTTAAATTTAACATAAATATCAAATTTGTATTCATTGTGACTGTATCCTAAAAATAGTATAATAATAAGAATGAATTCAAAGTTATAGTAGGAAATATTGCCATGCCTCAGAGAGGGTTTGTATAGAAAAAGACCAAGCCTCTAATGAGAGTTGTTAAAATGCAGATGCTGTGTAAAAGAGGGTGAATGCTGTGCAAAGAGTCACCAATTGTGTATTGATTAGAGACGGAAAAATATTGCTTCTGCAAAAGCCACGCCGCGGCTGGTGGGTGGCTCCTGGCGGGAAAATGGAGCCAGGCGAATCTGTCCGGGATTCCTGCATCAGGGAATATCGTGAGGAAACAGGAATCTATCTAAAAAATCCACAATTAAAAGGGATTTTTACAATGATTATGAAAGAAAATGACCAATTGCTTTCAGAATGGATGATGTTTACATTTGTGGCCACTGATTCAGATGGAGTCGATCTAGACGAATCCGAGGAAGGCAAGTTGGAGTGGCAAATGATTGACCAATTGAAGAATTTGCCAATGGCCGCTGGCGATTATCATATTCTTGATTACATGATTCATGGAAAAGGAATTATTTACGGTACTTTTACTTATACAAAAGACTTTCAACTAATCAGTTACCGATTAGATCCAAGCTAATTTATAGGGGGAATAAATCATGAGTACCGGTGCGGTAAATGACATACAAATGGTCATTATTACAGGAATGTCTGGTGCAGGAAAAACTGTTGCCATTCAAAGTTTTGAAGATTTAGGGTTCTTCTGTGTCGATAATCTGCCTCCAACCCTGCTTCCAAAATTCCTTGAACTTATGAAGGAATCCGGGAATAAGATGAATAAAGTTGCTCTCGTGATGGACCTGCGGGGCAGAGAATTCTTTGATCATCTCTTTAAAGCATTAGATGAATTGGCAGAAACCTCCTGGGTAGCCCCGAGGATCTTATTTTTAGATGCAGATGATTCCACATTAGTGCGCAGATATAAGGAAACAAGGCGGTCACATCCACTCGCACAGACAGGTCTGCCGTTAGAAGGTATAACGCTTGAGCGCGAGCTTCTTGAAGAACTGAAAGGCAGGGCTCAAGTGATTTACAATACTTCCCTGATGAAACCTAGGGAACTTCGTGAGAAAATATTAACTGAATTTACCGCGAATAAACAATCAATCTTTACAGTCAATGTCATGTCATTCGGCTTTAAGTATGGAATTCCCATTGATGCGGATCTAGTGTTTGATGTGCGCTTCTTGCCAAACCCTCATTATATTGAGCATATGAGACCTAAAACAGGATTAGATGAAGATGTCTCCGGCTATGTATTAAAATGGAATGAAACGCATAAGTTCTTAGAAAAAGTAACCGACCTGCTTTCCTTCATGCTTCCACATTATAAGCGAGAGGGGAAAGCCCAGCTAGTCATTGCAATTGGCTGTACAGGTGGACAGCATCGTTCCGTAACGCTGGCTGAGTATCTAGGTAAATTTTTCGAAAAGGACTACAAGACATGTATTTCTCATCGTGACATTGAGAGGAGAAAGGAAAAAACTACATGAGCATTTACGGACAGCCTCGAATTGTCGTCATTGGCGGGGGAACCGGATTACCAGTTTTATTGCGAGGATTAAAACAGTATCCAGTCGATATTACCGCCATAGTGACAGTCGCGGATGACGGCGGCAGTTCAGGACGTTTGCGTGAGGACTTGCATATTCCTCCTCCTGGTGACATCCGCAATGTTTTAGCGTCATTATCGGATGTGGAACCGCTCGTTGAGGAAATGTTTCAGCATCGATTTAAAACATCGAATGAGCTTTCCGGACATTCGCTTGGCAATTTAATCCTAGCGGCGATGACCTCGATTACAGGTAATTTTGTTCACGCCATTCAGGAAATGAGCAAGATTTTAAATGTTCACGGCAAAGTTTTGCCTGCAGCCAATCAAAGTGTTGTTCTTCATGCAGAAATGGAAGACGGGACAATTGTCTCAGGGGAATCGAAAATTCCCTACTCTGGGAAAAGAATTAAGAAAGTATTTATGACGCCGGAGAATATTCGACCTTTACCAGAGACTATTCAAGCGATTCGTCAAGCCGATTTAATCATAATTGGACCAGGAAGTTTATATACAAGCATTCTGCCAAATCTACTCGTTCCCAAAATCGGGGATGAGCTGTGCCGCTCCCATGCCAAAAAGGTCTATATCTGTAATTTAATGACCCAGGCCGGGGAAACGCATGGTTTTTCAGCAAGTGATCATGTAAAAGCCTTATATGATCATATGAGCTGTGCATTTATTAATACCATCCTTGTGAACAATGAAGAAATTCCACAGGACATCCAGCTCCGTTATAATGAAGAGTTGGCCGATCCTGTTGTCTACGATTTGCCGCAACTGTTTGAATTAGGGCTCGAAGTGGTTCATGCGGATATTGCTTACCAAGAAAATGGCGCATTACGTCATGACCCGAAAAAAGTGGCAAAAATATTATATAATTTGCTTTTAGTTGAAACCAAAAAGCGTTATGAAACGTAATTATAGTAACTATTAAAAAACGCATAAATCTAGTGTGTTTTTAGTATGGAGGGGAAAGGGATGTCTTTCGCTTCGGAAACGAAAAAAGAATTAACTAACTTAGAAGTGAAAACGTGCTGTATTCAAGCAGAGTTATCAGCTCTCATTCGGATGAATGGTTCCCTTTCATTCTCAAATCGAAAGTTAGTAGTTGATATTCAAACCGAAAATGCTGCGATTGCCAGAAGAATTTATACATTAATAAAAAAGAGTTATGATGTCCAAGTCGAGCTGCTTGTTCGGAAGAAGATGCGTTTGAAAAAAAACAATGTCTATATTGTCCGTTTATCCCAGCAAGCAAAGGAAATTCTCGAGGATACCAAAATCATCGGTGAAGGTTTTACGATTATTCACGATATTTCACCAGAACTTGTAAAGAAGAAATGTTGTAAGCGTTCTTATCTCCGCGGTGCATTTCTAGCAGGCGGATCTGTCAATAATCCAGAGACATCCTCCTATCATTTGGAGATTGCTTCGCTTTATAAAGAACACAATGATTCTTTATGCGAATTGATGAATACATTTGGGCTTAATAGCAAAACACTTGAACGCAAGAAAGGTTATATTACCTACTTAAAAGAAGCAGAGAAAATAACCGAGTTTTTAAATATTGTTGGTGCCCATAACGCACTCCTGCGCTTCGAGGATGTTCGAATTGTTCGTGATATGCGCAATTCAGTCAATCGGCTTGTAAATTGCGAAACCGCCAATCTTAATAAAACAATTGGTGCTTCGATTCGGCAGGTCGAGAATATACGCTATATCGACCAGACAGTCGGTCTGCAAATTTTACCTGAGAAGTTAAGAGAAATTGCAGAACTCCGCTTAAATTATACCGATGTAACCCTTAAGGAATTGGGGGAAATGGTTTCTGGCGGTGCGATCAGTAAGTCTGGGATTAATCATCGTTTGAGAAAAATTGATGCTATCGCGGAAAGGCTTCGTATAGGGGATATGATGATCTCAGAATAGAAAATTCTTTCATAAGTAATCTTGTGAAAGCCATAACATGAGCTGGTAGTAAATTTTTTGAATAAGCTTCAAGAAATATAGACGAAAAAAACATGAGGAGGAATTGTATAATGTTAGTGAAACAAGTAGAAGTGAAATTGAAAACTGGTCTTCAAGCACGTCCAGCAGCCCTTTTTGTCCAAGAAGCCAATCGGTTCTCTGCGGATATTTTCCTGGAGAAGGATGGAAAGAAAGTTAATGCGAAGAGCATTATGGGCTTAATGAGTCTTGCGGTTGGCTCTGGTGTCATGATTGATATCGTGGCAGATGGTGACGATGAAGCATCCGCGATTGAAGCATTGGCTGATTTTATTCAAAAAGAACAGTAATATATTTACGGCCGGTTCCATATGGGACCGGCCGTTTTATTATTTGGCTGTGTTTAACTTGTCTGTTGATTTCCGTTCCAGAATAATAAAAAAGCAACCGGTCGATGCCGATTGCTTCTTTGTTACTTATTTATTTTTCTTCTCATCATCAATTAGATTACGTGTGATGATGTGGTCGATTAAACCATATTCTTTTGCACGTTCGGCAGTCATGAAGTTGTCGCGGTCTGTATCTTTGGCAATTACTTCAAGAGGCTGGCCTGTCCGTTCTGATAAAATACCATTTAATTTTTCACGAAGGAAGAGGATACGCTTTGCAGCAATTTCGATTTCAGTTGCTTGTCCTTGTGCACCGCCTAGTGGTTGGTGAATCATAACTTCCGCATTTGGAAGGGCATAACGCTTGCCTGGTTCACCAGCTGCAAGTAAGAATGCACCCATAGATGCAGCCATACCAATACAAATCGTTTGAACTTTTGGCTTGATGAATTGCATAGTATCATAAATCGCCATACCAGCTGTGATGCTGCCGCCTGGGCTGTTGATATATAAAGAAATATCTTTTTCAGGATTATCCGCTTCAAGGAATAATAATTGTGCTACAATGCTGTTAGCAACATGGTCGTCGATGGCGCTTCCCAGCATAATAATCCGGTCTTTTAACAGACGGGAGTAAATGTCATAAGCTCGCTCGCCCCGGTTTGTTTGTTCAATTACTGTAGGGATCAAATTCATTTTTCTTCCTCCTTTGATTGTAAAGGTAATAGTAATATGTATTGTTATCATACACTGATGGTCAATAAAGGTCAAACAATTTGACTATAAAATTGTTCGACAACTTTCCCTAATCTATCATAACCATTTTTAAGAATTTTAAACTAAATCTTTACTTGCAAAGTGTGGGAAACTGGCATATAATATGTAAGTCGTTAGAATTTAGCGCTCGTGGTGCAACGGATAGCACGCAAGCCTCCGAAGCTTGAAATGCAGGTTCGATTCCTGCCGAGCGCATCACTAAAGCCTCCTGTTTTATTGAATGGGAGGTTTTTTTATTGGAAAAAATCATCCTAATCTCCTAGTTTATCATTTTCCATTCCCGAATTTCCGTCCATCGTGTAAAATAGAATGCAGGGGGGATATGAAATGAACTTAAAGGCTGGTTTGTGGCAGCAGCAAACATTAAAATTAGCAATGACACAGGAGTTATCTCAGGCCATTGCATTGTTGCAGTACTCTGCCCAAGAGTTAACTGCTTTTTTAGACGATAAGGCACTTGAAAATCCCCTATTGCAGGTTGAACATAGCAATATTAAGCCGATGAATCCACTCATTGACCGAAATCGCCGGAAGAACCAAAAAGTGGAAAAGGACTGGATTGAGCAAATTGCCGATAAACCCTTTTCACTTGAAGAGTATCTACTATCACAATTAAAAATAACGAATTTATCAGCGGAACAATTAACTGTTATTCGCCGTCTGATTCAGAACCTTGATGAAAACGGTTACTTTACAGGCGACCTTCATGAAATCTCCCAAAAGCTAAGAGTAAAGGAAGATGTCGTGGAAGAATGCTTGGCTATTATCCAAACATTGGAGCCTGCGGGGATTGGTGCAAGAAACCTGCAAGAGTGCCTGCAGATGCAGATCTATTATCAGAATCCAAATAATGAACTGGCTCAAAAAATTATCTCTGAATATTTTTTACCGTTCGCTGAAAAAAAGTGGAAGCCAATTGCAAAGGAACTAAAAGTAACTCTTAAAGAGATCCAGGATATTTTTGACCAAATTCAATCCTTGAACCCAAAGCCGGGAACTATTCTAGGTAAGGAAGCAACCACATACATTATCCCGGATGCAATCATCGAGCACTCAAGCGACGGACTTACAGTAAGGATGTCTGATGAATCACTGCCAAGGATTAGCCTAAATGAGCAGTATTATCATAAATTCAAAAATCAGGACCAACAGGTAAGCCGTTTCCTGCAGGATAAACTACAGGATTACAATTGGATTCAAAAAAGTATAGAGCAGCGAAAAGAGACACTAACTAAGGTCATTGCCAAAATTATTGAAAAGCAGGAAGCATTTTTTCAAAAAGGTTCCAATAATTTAGTACCGATGACGATGAAGGAAATTGCCGGAGAACTGAATATCCATGAATCAACCGTTAGTCGAGCGGTTCGAGAAAAATATGTGCAAACACCATACGGGACCTTCCCGCTAAAATCATTTTTTACAAGTACAATACAAACCGTTTCGGAGGATGAAAATACCTCATCCACACAAGTAAAGAAGAAAATCTCAACATTAATAGAAAATGAGAATAAACAGAAACCTCTTTCGGATCAAGATATTGTGGAACAATTAAAAATCGAGGAAGGCATGGTCGTTTCAAGAAGAACCATTGCTAAATATCGAGATCAGTTGGGAATTCCGTCCTCATCAAAAAGGAAAAGGTTTGACTGAAAGGAAACGAAATGATGGAACAAACGATAATCACGTTTTACACAAGGAAAAGCTGTCCGCTTTGTGAGAAAGCAAAGTCCACACTGCAAGAACTTAGCAAAGATTGGGATTTCACTTTAGAAGAAATTGATATTGAATCCAGTGATGAATTAACCGAACAATACGGTTTAATGATTCCTGTCGTTCAAATTGATGGAGTGGAAGTAGGTTTTGGTGTCATTAACAAATTTGACATAAGTAACCGTTTGCATGAAAAAAAAGCCAATCTAAACAGTTGAAATAGGTTTTCACTCCTGTTACAATAAAAAACGTAGCAGGGGTTATTTTTTTTGGATGTAGCGGGACATAATATGTCTATGGTGGACATTTTTAGACCAACTACATATAATAAAGGAGCATGAGCTTCATGCAGTCATTAATCGATATCCAGAAAAGACTATTACCCGATCTCCTTCAGGTCCTTCAGAAGAGATATTCTATCCTAAGATATATTGGTTTTATGCAACCGGTAGGAAGAAGGAGTTTAGCGGTTAGCTTGGGATATACGGAAAGAGTCCTTCGAGGCGAAGTAGAATTCCTAAGGGAGCAAAATTTAATTTACACAAATAATGTGGGAATGAGTTTAACACCTGAAGGAAAAAATTTGCTCGAAGACTTAGAAGGCTTTATGCGTGAATTAAAAGGTATTGATGTGATGGAGTTGGAATTAAAACACCGACTCGGTATTAAAAAAGTCATCATTGTGCCAGGCGATAGTGATGAATCGCCGATGGTAAAAGGTGAACTTGGCAAGGCATGTGCGGTGTGCATGAAAAAGTTACTCGGCGGAAAAAATATCATTGCTGTAACTGGCGGTTCAACGATGGCTGCTGTCGCAGAAAGACTTTCACCCGAGTATCCCCAGAAAGAACTACTATTTGTCCCAGCAAGAGGCGGAGTAGGCGAGGATGTTCACAATCAAGCAAATACGATTTGCTCGATCATGTCGAAAAACACCCATGCGAAACATCGAGTGCTATATGTACCTGACCAGGTTAGTACTGAAATTTATGAATCACTCATCAAAGAACCTGACATTCATGAGGTATTAAAACTAATTAAATCAGCAAGCATGGTTCTTCATGGGATTGGGGATGCTATCACAATGGCTGAGCGGCGCAAAACGAATCCAGAAGTTTTGCATAAGCTGGAAAATCAACAAGCTGTGGGTGAAGCATTCGGCTATTATTTTAACGAACAAGGCGAAATCGTTCAAAAGGTGTCAACGATTGGACTGCAGTTAGAAGATTTAGTTCACATTCCAAATGTCATCGCTGTTGCCGGCGGGGGCTCGAAGGCAAAAGCCATTAAAGCTTACTTAAAACAAGCACCGGAATCAACCATCTTAATCACAGATGAGGGTGCAGCAAGAAAGTTATTAAAAGGGTAAATCCTTTTTAAAATAAAAACATCCTTACCCAATTAAAGGAGGAAATTTATTATGTCAGTAAAAGTTGGTATTAACGGATTTGGACGTATCGGTCGTAACGTTTTTCGTGCGGCATTAAACAATAGCAATGTTGAGATCGTTGCGATTAATGATTTAACTGATGCAAACATGCTTGCACACCTTTTAAAATATGACACTGTTCACGGAACTCTTGCAGAAGACGTAACAGTTGATGGTGAATACTTAGTAGTTGGCGGACACAAAGTGAAAGTTCTTGCAGAACGCGATCCTGCACAATTAGGCTGGGGCGGTCTAGGTGTTGACGTAGTAGTTGAATCAACAGGCCGTTTCACAAAGCGTGAAGATGCTGCGAAACATCTTGAAGCAGGTGCGAAAAAAGTAATCATTTCTGCACCAGCATCTAACGAAGATATCACAATCGTAATGGGTGTTAACGAAGATCAATATGATGCTAATAACCACCATGTTATTTCTAATGCTTCTTGTACTACAAACTGTCTTGCTCCGTTTGCAAAAGTATTAAATGATACTTTTGGAATCAAACGCGGTATGATGACAACTATTCACTCTTACACAAATGACCAACAAATCCTTGACTTGCCACACAAGGACTACCGTCGTGCTCGTGCAGCAGCTGAGAACATGATTCCTACTTCAACTGGTGCAGCAAAAGCTGTTTCCCTTGTTTTACCTGAACTTAAAGGTAAATTAAACGGTATGGCTATCCGCGTTCCAACTCCGAACGTATCTGTAGTTGACCTAGTTGCAGAATTAGAAAGAGATGTAACTGCTGATGAAGTGAACTCTGCATTAAAAGCAGCAGCTGAAGGTCCATTAAAAGGAATTCTAGCATACAGCGATCTTCCATTAGTTTCTACTGACTACAACGGAGCTCCTGTATCTTCAACAATCGATGCATTATCAACAATGATTCTTGAAGGCAACATGGTAAAGGTATTATCTTGGTACGATAACGAAGTTGGTTACTCTAACCGCGTTGTTGACCTATGTGACTACCTTGCACAAAAAGGACTTTAATATATCGGACGGACGATGATTGATTTTTCAATCATACGAAGTTAATCATACAAAGGTTTTCCAAAGGGGAGCGGGGAGTATATGCCCCCCTCCCCTTTTTACTGATTTTATGCTGAATTTTCAATATTTTAGGAGGTCCTTTATGAATAAGAAAACGCTCAAAGATGTTGATGTAAAAGGGAAACGTGTATTTTGCCGAGTTGATTTTAATGTTCCAATGCAGGATGGGAAAATCACTGATGAAACGCGGATTCGTGCAGCCCTTCCAACGATTCAATACTTAGTAGATCAAGGCGCTAAGGTTATTCTAGCGAGCCACTTCGGCCGTCCAAAAGGGAAAGTAGTAGAAGAAATGCGCTTGACTCCAGTCGGTGTCCGACTTTCTGAACTGCTTGGTAAAGACGTGAAGAAGGCTGATGAAGCGTATGGTGATTCTGTGAAAGCATTGATTGAAACGATGACTGAAGGCGATGTTTTGCTTCTTGAAAATGTTCGTTTCTATCCAGGCGAAGAAAAGAACGATCCAGAGTTGGCCAAATCTTTTGCTGAATTAGCAGATGTTTATGTAAATGATGCCTTTGGTGCAGCGCACCGTGCCCATGCATCAACCGAAGGGATTGCACATATTTTACCAGCGGTTTCCGGACTTTTAATGGAAAAAGAATTAGATGTACTTGGTAAAGCACTTTCTAATCCAGAACGCCCATTTACAGCAATTATCGGTGGCGCAAAAGTAAAGGACAAGATTGGTGTTATTGAAAATCTGTTAGAATTAGTCGACAACTTAATTATTGGCGGCGGACTTGCTTATACTTTCGTGAAAGCACAAGGCCATGAAGTTGGAAAATCATTACTAGAAGCAGATAAGATTGATCTTGCCAATTCATTCATTGAAAAAGCAAAAGCAAAAGGTGTTAATTTCTACATGCCTGTTGATGTTATCGTGGCTGATGATTTCTCAGCAGACGCTAATTCCAAAGTAGTATCTATTGAGGAAATTCCGTCCGATTGGGAAGCACTTGATATTGGACCAAAAACAGCTGAAATATACCGTGACGTTATTCAAAAATCAAAACTAGTGATTTGGAATGGACCAATGGGTGTATTTGAAATTGATAAATTTGCCGGCGGAACAAAGGCAGTAGCAGAAGCACTTGCTGAAGCAGAAGGTACATATTCAGTCATTGGCGGCGGAGACTCTGCAGCAGCCGTTGAAAAATTCAATTTAGCCGATAAAATGAGTCACATCTCCACAGGAGGCGGAGCTTCCCTTGAATTCATGGAAGGCAAAGCACTCCCAGGTGTAGTCGCATTAAACGATAAATAATTTTTTTAGAGTGTGTTAAACATGATTTTGCTACTCTGTTGATTGGAGCGGAAGGCACGTAGACTCCTCGAAAATGCTATCGCATTTTCTTCGTGCGTGGGCGGATTCAAGGAAGAAAATTCAATGTCCTGCGGGAGTACGGGGCAGGGGAGACCCCACAGGCGCTAAAAGCGGCGAGGAGGCTCCCCCGGCACGCCCGCGAACCGCACGTGCTTGGAGCGCAAATCAGCAGCCAAGTTTAATAACCTAAACTATGGAAGGATGTGCCAGTATGCGTAAACCAATTATTGCAGGAAACTGGAAAATGAACAAAACACTTTCAGAAGCAAAAAGCTTTGCAGAAGAAGTAAAAGGACTAGTACCTGCCCCAGAAAAAATGGACTCTGTAATCTGTGCACCAGCATTATTTTTACAAAGTCTAGTAGAAGTAACCGAAGGAACCAATGTTAAAATTGGTGCTCAAAACATGCACTTTGAAGAAAGCGGAGCATTCACAGGCGAAATCAGCCCGAAAGCACTTGCTGACCTTGCTGTTCAATATGTAATCATCGGACATTCAGAACGCCGTGAAATGTTCAATGAAACAGATGAAACAGTAAACAAGAAAGCACTTGCTGCCTTTAAATACAACTTAACTCCAATCGTATGCTGTGGTGAAACATTAGAGCAGCGTGAAAATGGTGAAACCAATCAATTAGTTGGCGATCAAGTGGCAAAAGCCCTTCAAGGCTTATCAGCTGAGCAAGTCAAACAAACCGTCATCGCCTACGAACCAATTTGGGCGATTGGAACAGGTAAATCTTCTACTTCAGCCGATGCGAACGAAGTATGTGCACATATCCGTCAGGTTGTTGCCGGGCAATTCTCACAAGACGTCGCTGATGCGGTAAGAATTCAGTATGGCGGCAGTGTAAAACCAGAGAATATTAAAGAATACATGGCACAACCAGATATCGATGGTGCATTAGTAGGCGGAGCAAGCCTTGAAGCACAATCCTTCTTACAACTATTGGAGGCAGGCAGCTATGAGTAAATCTCCCGTTGCTCTGATCATCCTTGATGGTTTTGGATGCAGGGGCGAAACAAAAGGGAATGCGGTTGCCCAGTCAAAAAAGCCTAATTTTGACCGGTTTTGGAGCGAGTATCCACATTCTCATTTAACAGCGTCTGGGGAGGCTGTGGGTCTTCCTGAAGGACAAATGGGTAACTCTGAGGTTGGACACTTAAACATTGGTGCAGGACGTATTGTGTACCAAAGTTTAACTCGTGTAAACATTGCGATTCGTGAAGGTGAATTTGAAAAAAATGAAACCTTTACAGGCGCGATGGAGCATGTCAAGAAAAATGGCACAGCCCTTCATTTATTCGGATTACTGTCAGACGGCGGTGTCCACAGCCATATTCAGCATATGTTTGCCTTACTAAAGCTGGCAAAAGAAGAAGGCGTGGAAAAGGTGTATGTGCATGCTTTCCTTGACGGCCGTGACGTTGGTCCGAAAACAGCGACGAAATACATCCAAGAGACATTGGACAAAATGAAAGAATACGGTGTGGGTGAATTCGCAACGATTTCAGGGAGATACTACTCTATGGACCGTGATAAGCGTTGGGAGCGTGTCGAAAAATCGTACCGTTCGATGGTCTATGGCGAGGGCCCAACCTATACAAATCCTTTAGATGTTGTGGAAGATTCTTATTCTCATGGAATCTTTGACGAATTCGTGATTCCATCTGTGATTACAAAAGAAGATGGACAGCCTGTTGCTACAATTCAAGAAAATGATGCGGTTATTTTCTATAACTTCCGTCCAGACCGTGCTATTCAAATTTCGAATACATTTACGAATGATGATTTCCGGTCCTTTGACCGTGGGCCAAAGCATCCGAAGGATTTGTTCTTCGTGTGTTTAACTCACTTCAGTGAATCGGTCGATGGATATGTTGCTTTCAAACCAACCAATTTAGATAACACCATTGGTGAAGTATTAGCACAAAACAACTTGAAGCAATTAAGAATTGCTGAAACAGAAAAATATCCACATGTTACCTTCTTTATGAGCGGCGGCCGTGAAGAAAAGTTCCCAGGCGAAGAGCGGATTTTAATCAACTCGCCGAAAGTGGCAACCTACGATCTTCAGCCTGAAATGAGTGCGTACGAAGTAACGGATGCACTTTTAAAAGAAATTCAAGCAGATAAATTTGATGCGATTTTACTAAATTTCGCGAACCCTGACATGGTCGGGCATTCAGGTATGCTTGAGCCTACCATTAAAGCGATTGAGACGGTCGATGAATGCTTAGGAAAAATCGTTGATTTAATTCTAGAAAAAGGCGGTTCTGCTATTATTACCGCTGACCATGGAAATGCCGATGAAGTAATTACACTAGAAGGCGAACCAATGACAGCACATACAACAAACCCAGTGCCGGTAATTGTGACAAAACAAGGAATTCAACTCCGTGAAGGAGGAATTCTTGGGGATTTAGCGCCAACTATGTTAGACTTATTGGGTGTTGAAAAGCCAGCTGAAATGACTGGTACATCATTATTAAAATAACCTAATTATTAAGGAGAGATTTTACATGCCATTTATTGCAGACGTATACGCTCGCGAAGTATTAGATTCCCGCGGTAACCCTACTGTTGAAGTTGAAGTATTTACAGAATCAGGTGCCTTTGGCCGCGCTATGGTTCCAAGTGGTGCTTCTACTGGTGAATATGAAGCAGTGGAACTACGTGATGGAGACAAAGAACGTTACCTTGGAAAAGGTGTTATTAAAGCTGTAGACAACGTAAACGAAATTATCGCTCCACATCTTGTTGGCGAAGAATTCAGCGTTTTAGATCAAGTATCTATTGACCAAGCATTAATCGAGCTTGATGGAACAGATAACAAAGGTAAATTAGGTGCAAACGCAATTCTAGGTGTATCTATGGCGGTTGCTCATGCAGCAGCAAATTACTTAGATATTCCTTTATACCAATACCTTGGCGGATTCAACTCTAAGCAACTTCCAGTTCCAATGATGAACATCGTGAATGGCGGAGAGCATGCGGATAACAACGTGGATATTCAAGAATTCATGATTATGCCTGTTGGCGCTCCAAACTTCAAAGAAGCACTTCGTATGGGCGCAGAAATTTTCCATACATTAAAATCTGTTCTTAAAGGCAAAGGCCTTAACACTGCAGTTGGGGACGAAGGCGGTTTTGCTCCTAACTTAGGATCAAACGAAGAAGCTCTTCAAACCATTGTTGAAGCAATCGAAAAAGCTGGTTACAAGCCAGGTGAAGAAGTAATGCTTGCGATGGATGCTGCATCTTCTGAGTTCTACAACAAAGAAGACGGTAAATACCATCTTGCTGGCGAAGGTGTTGTGAAGACATCTGCAGAAATGGTTGACTGGTACGAAGAACTTTCTTCTAAATACCCAATCGTGTCAATCGAAGACGGTTTAGATGAAAATGACTGGGAAGGCCACAAACTTTTAACAGAACGCCTTGGCAAAAAAGTTCAATTAGTTGGTGATGATTTATTCGTTACTAATACTCGCAAACTTGCTGAAGGTATTGAAAAAGGAATTGGTAACTCCATCCTTATCAAAGTGAACCAAATTGGTACACTTACTGAAACATTTGATGCGATTGAAATGGCAAAACGCGCTGGTTACACAGCGGTTATCTCTCACCGGTCAGGTGAAACAGAAGACAACACGATTGCTGATATCGCTGTTGCAACTAACGCTGGTCAAATCAAAACTGGTGCACCATCTCGTACCGACCGCGTTGCAAAATACAACCAATTGCTTCGCATTGAAGATCAATTAGGTGAAACAGCTCAATACCTTGGCAAGAAAACATTCTACAACTTAAGCAAATAATTTGATGATATAAGAAGGAGCACATTTTTGGATGTGCTCTTTTTTATTTTATGAGGGCGTGAATGTCACAACAAGGACTATTGTCTAAAGCGACAAAATATGATAAATTTAATATACTGTGAATTGTGCGACTAACAGGAGGTGGCCTTTATGCATACATTTTTAGTAATCTTATTAGTGATCGTAAGTATTGGACTTATTGGTGTTGTTTTACTTCAATCTGGTAAAAGTGCTGGATTGTCTGGTGCCATTTCTGGTGGTGCAGAATCTTTATTTGGTAAGCAGAAAGCACGCGGACTTGATTTGATTCTCCATCGTATTACGGTTGTCTTAGCAATCTTGTTTATCTTGCTTGCTATGGCAGTGACTTACTTTAAAATTTAATCATTCACACACAAACCTGGTCCGAGTGGTCAGGTTTTTTGTTTGTTGAAAAAATTATTATCAAAAGCGTGAGCCATATTTCTGGAATGTTCACCATTGCTTTGTTAAAACTAAACTAAAGTGAAATGAAATTAAGGGAGTTTTTATATCATGAAAGTAACTATACCGAAGCCATTTACATTTGAAGGAGGAAAAAGGGCTGTTCTTCTTTTACATGGCTTTACCGGAAACTCAGCGGATGTCCGGATGCTGGGCCGTTTTTTAGAGAAAAAAGGTTATACCTGCCATGCCCCGCACTACAAAGGCCACGGGGTACCGCCCGAAGAGCTTGTTCATACGGGTCCTGAAGATTGGTGGCAAGATGTTATCAATGGCTATGAATTTTTGAAAAATAAAGGTCACTCCGAAATTGCTGTGGCAGGATTATCACTAGGTGGCGTATTTTCGTTGAAATTGGGATACACTGTACCTATAAAAGCAATTATACCAATGTGTGCACCGATGCATATAAAAAGCGAAGAGGTCATGTACGAGGGAATTCTTGAATATGCTCGTGAATTTAAAAATCGTGAAGGAAAATCAAACGAGCAAATCGAAATGGAAATGAACGAGTTTAAGAAAACACCAATGAAAACATTAAAGGCCTTACAGGCATTGATCGCAGATGTGCGTGAAAATGTGGATATGATATATGCACCCACATTTGTTGTGCAGGCACGTCATGACAAGATGATTAACACGGAAAGTGCGAACATTATTTACAACGAAATCGAATCAGTCATAAAGGAATTAAAATGGTATGAAGAATCCGGTCATGTCATCACACTCGACAAAGAGCGTGAGCAATTACATGAGGATGTGTATAGCTTTTTAGAAAAGTTAGACTGGCACGATTAACTCGGAAACTACAAAGGAGGATTAGTTTGGAAGATAATATACAAAAGCATATAGACAAGGTATTACAATACATGAAGGATGAAGCGTACAAGCCATTAACCGTTCAAGAGCTGGAAACTGCCTTTGGTATCCAAGACTCCAGTGATTTTAAGGAATTTGTAAAAGCATTGGTGCAAATGGAAGAAAAGGGCCTAGTGGTGAGAACGCGCAGTAACCGCTACGGACTTCCAGAGAAAATGAACTTAATTCGCGGCAAGCTGATCGGTCATGCCAAAGGGTTTGCCTTTGTCGCGCCAGATGAACCGGGAATGGATGATATTTTCATTCCGCCAAATGAAACAAACACCGCGATGCACGGGGATATAGTCTTAGCTCGTGTCTCCTCTGAAAGCACGGGGCAGCGCCGGGAAGGAAGTATTATCCGGATCATTGAACGCGGTGTACAGCAAATTGTGGGAACCTATGTGGAAAGCAAAAGCTTTGGCTTTGTCATTCCAGATGATAAGAAGTTTGCTAGTGATATCTTTATCCCAAAGGCAGCCTCCAAAGGTGCAGTCGAAGGGCATAAAGTGGTTGTTAAGCTAATCACCTATCCAGAAGGACGGAAGAGTGCTGAGGGCGAAGTGATTACCGTCCTCGGCCACAAAAACGATCCGGGCGTGGACATCCTTTCAGTCATACATAAGCACGGGTTACCAATGTCCTTTCCGGATGAAGTGTTAAGACAAGCAAACGAGGTGCCTGACACCATCGATGAAAGTGAATTGGCCAATCGCCGCGACTTAAGGAACGAAACCATTGTGACGATTGACGGGGCGGACGCTAAGGACCTTGATGATGCGGTAACTGTTACTAAGCTTGAAAACGGCAATTATAAGCTCGGTGTTCACATTGCGGACGTCAGCTATTATGTAAAAGAAGGCACTCCGATCGATCTAGAAGCGGAAGAACGGGCAACTAGTGTGTACTTAGTGGACCGCGTAATCCCGATGATTCCGCATCGTTTATCAAATGGAATCTGCTCGTTAAATCCAAAAGTGGACCGGCTCGTTCTATCCTGTGAAATGGAGATTACCTCGGAGGGCGCCGTTGTTTCGCATGAAATTTTCCAATCTGTGATTAAAACAACCGAGCGGATGACCTATCATGATGTGAATCTCATTTTGGCTGAACATGATGAAGAAACCCGTGCCAGGTATGAACCACTCGTGCCTATGTTTGAAATGATGGAAGAGTTGGCTGCCATCCTACGAAACAAGCGGATGAAGCGTGGCGCGATTGACTTTGATTTTAAAGAATCAAAGGTACTTGTAGATGAGGAAAGCAAGCCGATCGATGTCGTTCTTCGCGAACGGTCTGTAGCGGAAAGATTAATCGAAGAGTTTATGCTTGCAGCGAACGAAACGGTGGCTGAGCATTTTCACTGGATGGAAGTTCCCTTTATCTACCGTATTCACGAAGATCCAAAAGAAGATAAGTTGCGGAGATTTTTTGAGTTCATCACGAACTTCGGCTATATTGTAAAAGGTACTGCCAATGATGTGCACCCAAGAGCCCTTCAAGAAATTATTGAAGAAGTTCAAGGAAAACCGGAGGAAATGGTAATTTCAACTGTCATGCTGCGGTCAATGCAACAGGCAAAATACGATCCGGAGAGCCTTGGTCATTTCGGATTATCAACCGAGTTCTATACTCATTTCACTTCACCAATCCGTCGCTATCCGGATACGATCGTTCATCGCTTAATTCGTACCTATTTAATTGAAGGAAAGCTGGATTCGACCACACAGGAGAAATGGAATGTACGCTTGCCAGAGATCGCTGATCATTCTTCAAAAATGGAGCGCCGCGCAGTTGATGCTGAGCGGGAAACCGATGAATTGAAGAAAGCGGAGTATATGGAGGACAAAATTGGCGTTGAATATGATGGGATTATTAGCTCTGTAACGAATTTCGGAATGTTTGTGGAGCTGCCAAATACGATTGAAGGTCTCGTTCATGTCAGCTATATGACTGATGATTATTATCGTTTTGACGAGCGTCATTTTGCGATGATTGGCGAGCGGACAGGAAACGTCTTCCGAATTGGTGACGAGATTACCGTCCGGGTGGTTAAGGTAAATAAAGATGAACGCTCCATCGATTTTGAAATTGTCGGCATGAAAGGAACACGCCGGGAACGTGTTGACACGCCAAGGGTTTTCAGTACGGGCAGCGAATCCAAGAAACCACGGAGAAATAAACAGCAGAGCGGCGGACGTGGTCAAGGCGGCAGCGCTAAGTCTGAAGGCGGCAACGGCCAAAGCAATAAAGCAAAGAAAAAACGTAAATTTTATGATAATGTGCCAAAAAATAAAAGTAATAAGCGGAAAAACAAATAAGTATTACGTTTTAACTTTTTGTTTATATTCGAAGAAGAAAAACACACGTTTCTCGTGTGTTTCAGACTGTCGACAAATCCGAAGGATTTCGGGTTTTATATCGACAGTCTTTTTTGTTTGGCTACATTAAACTAGTCTGTTGATTTCCGTTCCAGGCGGCTTCGCTTTCCGCGGGCGGTTCGGGGAGCCTCCTCGACGCTTTCAGCGTCTGCGGGGTCTCCCCTGTCCCGTACTCCCGCAGGAGTCTTCGCCGCCTTCCACTCCAATCAACAGGGTTATAAAATCATTAATGACCTTTATATCAGCCCTTTGTATAATTAAGATACAGACATATAAATGAGGTGGATGAAATGTTAACTAAAAATACACAGATGAATCGTGACCAAATAGAAATGATAGCTTTAGATCAGCTTGTACCTGCGAATCATTTAGTTCGAAAGATTGAAGCTGCAATTGATTTTTCATTTATTTACTCACTCGTTCAAGATTTGTATTCATCTGAACGGGGACGCCCTAGTATCGATCCCGTAGTATTGATTAAGATGACTTTCATCCAATATACCTTCGGTATACGCTCCATGCGGCAAACCATTGGGGAAATCGAAACTAATATGGCATATCGTTGGTTTCTTGGCTTTGGTTTTAATGACAAGGTACCACACTTTTCAACATTCGGTAAAAACTACGAGCGGCGCTTTAAGGATACAGATTTGTTTGAACAGATTTTTTACCGTATTTTGAAGGAAGCCTCTGACAAGAAATTGATTAGTAGCGAACACGTATTTATTGATTCCACACACGTTAAGGCTAGTGCGAATAAGCGCAAATTCGAGAAGAAAGTTGTCCGAAAAGAATCGAAAGCTTATGAAGCACGTTTACAAGACGAGATTAATAAAGACCGCGAAGATCACGGAAAAAATCCATTTCCTCCAGATAAATTCGATAAAGAGGAATTAAAAGAAATTAAAGAAAGTACTACTGACCCAGAAAGTGGTTATTACGTAAAGGACGAGCGAACTAAACAATTCGCATACTCATTTCATGCGGCTTCAGATCGAAATGGTTTTGTCCTTGGCACAATTGTAACTCCAGGGAATATCCATGATAGCGTCATATTCGAGCCACTACTTGAGAAAATCATCGAAAAACACGGGAAACCTGAAGCTGTTGCTGCTGATGCTGGATACAAAACACCTGCTATTGCTCAATTCGTATTTGAAAATGATATGACTCCTGCTTTACCATATACACGTCCACGTACAAAGGATGGTTATATGAAAAAACATGAGTATGTTTATGATGAATACTACGATTGTTATATTTGTCCGGAAGGACAAATTCTGAGATATGCAACGACGACGAAGAATGGAAAGCGTCAATACTTTTCAAATCCTCTTAATTGTAAAAGTTGCCCATTACTTTCCGAATGCACGCAAAGTAAAGATCATAAAAAATTGATTGAGCGGCATGTATGGGAACATTACATAGAAGAAGCCGACCATCTTCGTCATACACAAGAGAATAAAAGCATTTATGCAAAACGTAAAGAAACAATTGAACGTGTCTTTGCGGATGCTAAAGAAAAGCATGGTATGC
This sequence comes from Neobacillus sp. KR4-4, assembly GCF_042136325.1. NCBI lineage: Bacteria > Bacillati > Bacillota > Bacilli > Caryophanales > Bacillaceae > Neobacillus > Neobacillus sp. KR4-4. Next base: position 82,909 of record NZ_JBHHJU010000006.1, on the reverse strand, counting down.
GTTGGACAACCTTAAGAGGCCTAAAAAAATTGTCCATGCAAGCGATGCTTACTTTTGCTGCCATGAATTTGAAAAAGATGGCCAACTGGACATGGAAAAGTCCAGAAATGGCCTAGATATAGGTATAGGAAAGGTCAAAATTTTGCTCTTACGAGCAAAAAAACCATAAAAAGGCATTCGATTAAGCTCATCGAATGCCTTTTGTCTACAATCTGAAACACACGTTTCTCGTGTGTTTTTCTTTTATCTGCGTCCTAATTTTTTACTGTAATTTTACTGACGATTCTTTTTCGAATGAAATCCACACATAATAAGGATAATGGTAAAAAAAGGCCGATTGTCAGCATAAGTGGAATCCAAACATGCATACCTGTATCTGACTCAGAGTAGGTGACATTTGGGAATATGATCAAAGAAAGGACAACTAAAATCATGCCTAAAGGTAATGTCAGCGGTCTGTAATCTTTTAAATTTAAAATTTGGGCAAATCCAACGACAGACCCAAAAAAATAAATAGTCATTTTGAAATAAAGTGAAACGAACCATAGTATGGCAAGCATTGCTTCTAATCGTTGAACAAATCCCCCTACATTTATTTTCCTAGCTAGTGCATAACTTGGATACAAAAGCCTTACAGAATTGTCCACCCCAAGAACTAAAATACTAAAAAGAGTAATGAATAATAGAAAAATCCCTCCAATTAAATTCCCGAGAAAAAAAGCCTTAAAGGACCGTTTAGGTTGATTAATAAAAGCAGGAAAAACCATTAGCAGACAGATTAGCGATAGGGAGGAAAATTCTAAATACGTTAAAGTAGCTGATAGGATGGGTTTTATCCCAGTCTCTAGTACAGGCTGAATATTCTGAACTTCAACTTTCGGTGAAAGAAAAAGGAAAAAAATAGTAAAAATCATTATAAACCACGGAAATATTATTTCTCCAGCACGTGCTATTGTTTCTATGCCCAGACGTACCCCTTGAATGACAATTAATATGAAGAGAATATGAATCACCTCAATAGGGGTCTCCGGTATAAATTGTGCGGTCAGAAACTCTCCTAAAAAAAATAGCAGTGTAGCTGCAGAAAGGAACAAGCTGCAACTGATAAAGAGAGAAACGATTTTGCCTAACCATTTTCCTAACAGTCTTTCATTCATTTCGACTAGCGTCATATTGGGAAAACGAACTCCAAGGGTGTGATACAACCACATAATCAATAATCCAATTATGATGCCAAGAATAACGGAAATCCACGCATCTTGTCTTGCATAAGAAATTAATCTTTCCGGTGCATTTAAGATCGTACTTCCGATTGTTACTAGTATGACTAATATTGTAAATTGAGCAACCGATATTTTACCGTCCTTCTGCATTGTTTTTTATCCTTTTCATTTATTTAATCTGGTTAAAAAAAATAGATAATTGTCAGTTTATATTTTCTTCAAAAAATGGAAATATTATTCTCTGATAGAAATCGTAGATAATGATATTGGGGAATTATCCAATAAACGTTTTCCATTATAGAATGTTTAAATAAATGGAGAGGGTCGTAATCCATGACACAGAGAATAAAAATTTTTTTTTTATTGATTGCAATTTTATTACTCACTACAGGCTGTTGGAATCGACGAGAATTAAATGAACTTGCTATAACTCTGGCTATGGGAATCGATCGCAGTACAGATGGACAATATCTTGTAACTGCCCAAGTAGTGAATCCAGGGGAAATTACTGATAAAGCAAGAGGAAATGCACCGGTAATCATCTTTCAAGCTAAGGGAAAAACCCTACTAGAGGCATTTCGAAAAATGACCAAAGAAGCTCCAAGGAGAATTTATCCTTCACATCTCCGAATCCTGGTGATTGGAGAGGAATTAGCAAAAGAAGGGATCGGAAAACCATTAGATCTCCTTTCAAGAGATTGGGAAATGCGATCAGATTTTTACATTGCTGTAGCTAAGGGACGGATGGCAGAAGATGTACTAAAGGTGCAAACATCTTTAGTCAGAATACCGGCCAATAAAATGTTTAATACTCTTGAAGTCTCAGCAAAAGCATGGTCCGCAACTAGATATGTGACGTTAGATGAACTAATTGCAAATATGGTAAGTGAAGGGAAACAGGCGGTGTTAACTGGTATCCATATAAAGTTAGAAGGCGAAAATGGAACTTCCGCCAGCAACCAAAATGTAGAAACAATCAATCCGCCTGCTAGGTTGTTTTTTCAAGAATTAGCGGTTTTTGATGGGGATAAATTAATAGGTTGGTTAAATGAAGTTCAAAGTAAAACGTATACGATTGTTACCAATCTTGAACAAGGTTCTGTTGGGGCTGTTCCATGTCCGAATGGCGGGAAATTCGTTTTTCAAATAACGGATTCAGAATCGAAAGTGAAGGGGAAAATACGAAATGGAAAACCTGAAATTGATGTAAATGTGCGTGTGGATGGCAAAGTAGCTGAAGTACAATGCGGTATTGACTTGAAAAAATCAAAATCGATTCGTCAGTTAGAGAAAATCTACGAAACTGGAACGAAAAAAATGATTCAAACGGCCATAAAACAAGTTCAAGAAAAAAATAAAGTTGACATTTTTGGATTTGGAGAAGCGATTCATAGGGCGGATCCCAATGCATGGGAAAAACTAAAAATAGATTGGGATAAAAAATTCGAGGACTTGAAGGTAAATATTAAAATAGATGGAAAAATCCGTGGTATCGGAACAAGTGGAAATTCATTTGTCAAAGACATAAAGTAATTTTGTTTGATCATACAGCAGTATCCGAATTCTTGCGGTACTGAGAGGGGGGCAGTTGATGAGTTTATTTAAGAAACCGAAAATTAAAAACAGCTTTGACCTGTTCAAGTTAGAGAAAGATGATCAAGGTACAAAGAAAGAAAATAACTATTTAAAACATAGTCTTGAAGAAAACAAAAACTATGTACAAAAAATACTCGGAAATAGCAACGACATCGTGTTTAGGGAAATACAGATTGGGAAAGAGGAATCTGTTAAAGCAGGCATTTTCTATACGGATGGATTAGCAGATACGGATGCCATTCAACATTTTGTTCTAGAACCGATAATGTTAGAAATCGATTTCGAAACTGATTTATCCCCTTCTCCAACAATGAATTTATTAAAAGTATTAAAGGAACAAATTCTCACAGTTGGTTCAATAAAGGATGTTACGGAGTACAGCTCTCTTTTCAATTCATTATTATCAGGGGATCTTATTCTCTTATTAGACGGACACTCTCAAGGATTCATCATCAGTGTGCGTGGCTGGAAAGAACGGAGTGTAACTGAGGCCACCTCTGAAACGGTCGTTCGGGGACCAAAGGAAGGCTTCACGGAGTGCATCCGAACGAATACGGCATTAATTCGCCGAAAGATAAAATCACCGAATCTATGGATGGCTACAAAGAACATTGGGGAAATGACCAAAACAGATGTCGCAATTATGTATATCAATGGAATTGCAAATGAAAAGGTGGTCCAGGAAGTTCACGAGCGTCTAGACCGGATTGACATTGATGGCATATTGGAAAGTGGTTATATTGAGGAATTAATTCAAGATAAAACCTACAGTCCGTTTCCAACTATCTATTATTCAGAACGGCCTGATGTGATTTCTGCTGACCTCCTAGAAGGAAAAGTCGCCATAATAGTGGATGGGTCACCGAATGTGTTGATTGTTCCAGCACTGTTCGTTTCTTTTTTACAAGTGGCAGAAGACTATTATCAGCGTGCCGATATAAGTACTCTTATTCGAATGCTTCGCTTTTTTAGTATCATGATCGCACTTTTGGCACCATCTTTATATATAGCTATTACTACATATCATCAGGAAATGATACCCACCGAACTGTTGATTAATCTTGCTGCCCAACGCGAGGGTGTACCCTTCCCAGCATTTATTGAGGCTCTAATGATGGAGGTAGCATTTGAAATTTTACGGGAAGCTGGTTTACGAATGCCAAGGGCTATAGGCTCAGCAATTTCTATAGTAGGCACATTAGTCATTGGTACTGCAGCAGTTGAGGCTGGAATCGTTTCGGCTGCCATGGTCATTGTTGTGGCAATCACAGCGATTTCCAGCTTTATACTTCCTTCCGTGGCCATGTCCATGTCACTGCGAGTCCTTCGGTTCCCCATGATGGGGCTTGCTGCTTCATTCGGTTTAGTCGGTATACTTGTCGGATTAATATCACTTATCCTTCATATGTGCAGCCTGCGTTCTTTTGGGATTCCATATATGAGTCCTTTGGGTCCATTAATCCCCCAAGACTTAAAGGATACGATTATCCGTGTACCATGGTGGGGGATGTTTTCACGCCCGCGTCTTATCAGTCAAAAAAATATAAGCCGAGAACATAATTCGGCACCAAAACCCCCTCAAGATAAAATCTAGTGCCTTTAATTAACTAAAATGGAGTAAGGAGTTGACGACCTAGTGGCTGTTGCAGGCATCTTAGTTATTTCCGCTGTAATTATTGCGATTGATGTACCTCATTTGTTGAGAAAAAAATTAAAAAAAGAGCTATGGTTTTTTTCTATTCTCCTGCTATTTGGAACCGTGCTAAGTATTGCACAAGCTCTGGGTATGAGGTTGCCTAATCCACTAGATTGGTTAACAGTCCTTTTTAAACCATTTGCCAGCATGATGGAGAATTTATTAAAGTGAGATCGATTTGCGCGTGATCTTTTTAGGGATTCTTTTGGCCAAAATCATTGAGATATCACTAAGTTTAATTGTTATGGAATTTGATTTCTGCTACAATTAATGCCATAAGTAGAGGTGAATCTTATGCCAAAAGGTGAAGGAAAAGTCGTTGCGCAAAACAAAAAAGCTTACCATGATTATTTTATCGAAGAAACCTATGAAGCGGGAATTGTCCTGCAGGGGACCGAGATTAAGTCAATTCGTGGGGGAAAAGTGAATCTTAAGGATGCCTATGCACGGATTCAAAATGGGGAAGCCATACTTTTCGGAATGCATGTCAGTCCGTATGAACAAGGGAACATTTTCAATCATGACCCGTTACGAACCCGAAAGCTATTACTCCATAAGCGCGAAATTAATAAACTAATCGGTGAAACAAAAGAAGCAGGTTATGCGCTTGTTCCATTAAAGCTTTACTTAAAAAATGGTTTTTGCAAAGTGTTAATTGGGCTTGCGAAAGGGAAGAAGAATTACGATAAGCGGGAATCCTTGAAGCAAAAAGAGGCCAAGCGTGAAATTGAACGAGCTTTCCGCGATCGTCAGAAGATGTAATCGGAGTGAACTGGAAATTATTTTACAGTTACTTACAATTGAAAAATGCGGACAGTATGTTATAATAAGTTTGTCGCTAAGTTAGCGATGAGATACTTTGCTCAAGGACAATTGTCTGAGCATCCTAACGTCTACAGCTTTAATCTTTAATTAGATTGCAGCTCCTTTTATTATGGGGACGCTACGGATTCGACAGGGGTAGTTTGAGCTTAGGTCGCGAGTCGAGGGGATCGGCCTCGTTAAAACGTCAAAGCCATAACTGGCAAAACTAACAACAACCTCGCTTTCGCAGCTTAATACTGCATAGCGGTTCCTCCCTCCATTGCCCATGTGGTAGGGTAAGGGACTCACTCTAAGTGGGCTACGCCGGATTCCACCGCCTGAGGATGAAGGAAGAGAACAACCAGGCTAGCTGACCGGACGCCGGTCGATAGGCATATGGCCTCAGCGAAACACCAATATATCGACTACACTCGTAGAAGCTTAAGTGGCGATATCTTTGGACGTGGGTTCGATTAGTTATTAGTCGCCTTGTGTGGTAACACACGAGTGAAAATCTGGCTTTATCGGTGAAACCTAAGTCACTTCAATGTGATAGGGCAATGCCGAGCGGTATGTGGAGTAATCCAACAGCCGTGTATCGACTTATAGGCTGCCATAGAAATGGTAGTACTAGGATGCGAAATCCCGCCTTGAAGAGGCAAATATATGATTCGCATAAGACGCCAGAGGACCTGTTTGATGACAGGTTCAAGATATAGTCAGTGCCATGACGAAAGCATGGAAGAGCACGTCCCACCGTCTCCACTACATAGTGGAAAGAAAAGATCAGCAGAGATGCTGGTTTTTTCTTATATTTGGACAAAAAGCTATCCTCCCTCTTTTTACAGGGAAGGATAGCTTTTTTCTTAATCGGACTTTATGCTAATGATTCATGTTATTCATATTCATATTGTTCATCTGCGGCATTCCCTGCGCAGGGGCGAAGGCATTTAGCAGTTGATTCATATCCTGTTGGGCCAACTGTGGAACCTGATAATAGTGATGTTTATTTTGATAAATCGAGATTTCATAGGCCATTTCAATGCAATTCGGAACCGAGTCTGCTAACACCCGTCGAACAACCGGGTTGGTCACTTCTAAAGCGGCCATTGTCTTCATCGATGCCCCTGATTTTACACAGCCAAGCATCATGCTGGAAACGCACGCATCCGTAAGCTCAGAAACGGATTGCGCAGGCTTTTTCGGCTGGGATGGTTTTAACCCATAAACAAAATCATTTCCTTGAGTCATTTTATAGCTCTGGGTTGGTTTAGAAGGATTCTGTCCAGATTTGAAACATTCGACCGTAATGTTATATTCATCCTGCATAAATTGATATTGGCGATCCAGAATATCGAGTAATTCTGGATCTTTTACATGTGGACGTAGTAACATATATTGATCCATTGCCCCAATTGCTCCTGATAACACTTCATGGACATCAAACACTTCATGACCGCCGTGATTTAATTGTTGAGGAACATTTCCTGTATGCATATTTTGGTGCATAATCCCCTGTTGATTTTGCATCATTTTGAATCCCCTCCTAAAGGTAGTGGCATAACCATATTTATTATGTTTCAAGAAAGATGAGTTATGCTCGTAAATACTGTCAATAAACGGTGAGGGAATTGTTACAATTCATAAATTAATTCCGAATAATTAGGTATTAAAAGCTTCTGTTCGCGTCAATAATGACAGTAGTTAAGGAACTAGGGGTGCTTACGATGAAAGAGGAATTAAAGATTTTTTATCATATTTTTACAACTACCAAAGATGCGATTGAAAAATTTATGAATATGCTGGACCCGGTTATTCAGAATGCTACCGATGACCATGAACGGCTTTATTATCATCATATTTTTGAAGAAGAGGAGCAGAGGCTTTCTCGTTTAGTTGAGCTCATTCCACTTATTAGTAAGTTTGAAAACGAAAAGGAAGACAAGGATTTTGCGCCGACTAATAATGAGTTTAATCGGCTTCTTCAAGAGCTAAATCTTGAAAAATTCGGATTACATAATTTTGTGGAGCACCTGGATTTAGCGCTATTTCGCTTTACTGACGAAGAACGAAGCACCATGCTGCACCAATTACGGGAGGTATCCTATCAGGATTATCAGCAAGTTAAAGCGATGTTGATCGACATCAATAAAAGGTTTGATAATGACTACGTCGACCCGCATGCCCATCATGATCACGACCATGATCACTTAGACCGGTCAGGTAACAAATCTACAGCAAGCCCAGTTGTGTCCCCAGCAAAATATAAAAAGGGGTTTACGGTGGGGAGCTTAATTTAAGTATTTTTTAAATAAGAATTTAGTACGAATTTTGGTGTTTGGCGAAATAAATGGTGAATTTGGCGAAATCCCTTTTAGGTTTGGCGATATCATTCCCAGACTTCGCGAAATCCAAGCTGAAAGCGGCGGAATAACAATCCAACTTGGCGAAATCATCAGACTCCACTTACCAAACCTATTCGAAAAAATAACCACTTGAACAAGAGAGGAAAAACAAATGAGCAAATTGCACTTATATCCGGATTCACCGTTAAATGAAGTAGAGTTCAGCCAATTAGATCAAACTGTCATTGAATCAGCACGCAGACAGTTAGTCGGCCGGCGCTTTATTGAACTATATGGTCCGCTTGGACGAGGCATACAGAGTATCCCAAATGATATCTTTTTTGAAAATATGGAAGCAAAAATGGATTTTCAAGGCTCCTTCGAGACGATTGTCGAATCCAGCAAACGAGTAAATCACACGATTCCTTTACTTTATAAGGATTTCGTCCTCTATTGGCGTGATATCGAACAGACGAAGACACTCGATATTCCGATTGATTTTTCATCAGCTGCCAATGCTGCCCGAGATGTAGCTAATCTGGAGGATCAGATGATTTTTCATGGGGCAAGAGAGTTTGATATCCCGGGATTAATGAATGTCCAAGGCAGGCTGACGCACTTAATTGGGGAATGGTATGAATCCGGAGCAGCTTTTCATGATATAGTCGATGCTAGAAATAAACTGCTCGAAATGAATCATCATGGTCCGTTTGCGCTTGTCCTATCACCGGAACTCTACTCCCTAATCCATCGAGTCCATAAAGACACCAATGTGTTAGAAATTGAACATATCCGAGAGTTAGTGACTGATGGGGTGTTCCAATCGCCCGTTTTGAAAGGGAGAACAGGTGTCATCCTTAACACTGGACGAAACAACTTAGACCTCGCAGTTTCCGAAGATTTTGATACAGCCTACTTGGGCGTGGAAGGGATGAACCACCCGTTCCGTGTATATGAAACAGCGGTATTAAGGATTAAGCGGCCTGGGGCTATTTGCACACTAGAAGCAATCGAGGATTAATCCAGTGAACCATCGAGTTTTTACAGTAGGCTCGCTCATTCCTGGAAAAATTGTGCCTGTTATGAAACCTCCTACTCGGACTCATGTTGAAAAAGGAGAAACTACGAGACAATCCGGTGAAAGCAAAACGAATCTAGAAAAAATAATCGTGGTTCAAGGGTCGAATAAATTTGAAATCGCCCCGGAAAAGGGAAAATTACTTGATGCTGCTCTAAAACAGGGCAAGGCCATCAAATATAAATGCCAAAAAGGAACCTGCGGACAATGTACGGTGCAAGTTCTTCAAGGTCCAGGCTTGTCCAAACCGAATGAACAAGAGCATAAAAAACTTGGCCCTGAAGTAAGCAACGGCTATCGATTAGCCTGCCAAGCGGTCATCCTATAGACAAAAAAACGAGGTCCACTGTTGAAGTGAGACCTCGTTTTTATTAAGCATATAATTGCACTAATTTATCTTCAACTGGGAATGGAAGCGAGATATTGTGGTTTTTTAATTCTTTCACACTAATGTCACGCACAAGTTTCAACGCTTCTTTTTTGAAAGAGGTAGTAACAAAACCGTTATTCACTTCACATAGCTTCTGTAAATACTTCAATGTATCATGCAGCAAATACTGTTTAATATAAGTATTATTCAGCTGGCAAATTAATTTGTGCTGCAAGCCTTTGATTACAGCAATCTGATCAACATGTGTAATCACATTCGCGCCATCTTGGTCAATAAAACCAACAGATACATAATGACCTTTTGAGAGATCAACATTCGTAAACACGGGGTTTAGATAGGTTTCACCCGATGATAACCGAATCGAATCAGCTTCAGCCGCACCGCCGATTTTCCGTTGATTAGAAATAACCGTGTGAATATCCTTCAACCCATATAGCATGTTAAACATGTTGAATCCCCCTCCAATTTAATCTCTGTACCTTTATATTAAAGATAATGAGAATCATTGTCAATGGGTGTCAGGCACCAAAATGTGGAAGGTGTTTTGAAACAAAATAACTGAACTCTAGTTTACAAATATAAGAATATTATCTTGTAAATGAAATTGTAATATTTTCATAGTTTGGTAACACTTTGGTCAAAACATCGTCTATAATGGAGGTAGTAAATATAAAAAACATCGAAGAGGGATTGATCAATGGGGAATCTGAGAAGCAATTGGTCGAAGGGAACGATAATTGCCGTCGTTGTTGTTACTTTTTTATTTGCGGGGATCTTCGTTAGTAATTATTTTCAAGCAAAAGCAGCGAGCAAAGAATCTAATAATCTTCAAAAAAATAAGGATACTAATCTGCCTGTGAAAAAAAGTGTAAGCCCAGAAACAATTGTACGAAATACGAAGGACTTAAAGTCGGAAAAAGAGCGAATGCAAAAACAACAAGAAGAAGCATTACATCAGAGAAACGAGCAAGAACGTGAGATTAGTAAGGTGCCCAATAATCGTACTCCTGATACGGAGGCACAACCCACCACAAAAGATAAAACTTCTTCTCAACCACCGTCAAAGAAATCAAATGCAGCTCCAGATAAAGCAAACCTTACACAACTAAGAAACAGTGGAAAGAAAATAGTTTATTTAACCTTTGATGATGGTCCTGCACCCTTTTCCGGACAAATCATCAAACAACTCGAGAAGTATCAATTTAAAGCTACATTCTTTATGATTGATGGGAATATTAAGAGATATCCTGAATCAGTCAAATTAATGGTTGAATCAGGCGAAACGATTGGACTACATAGTGTCTCTCACAGTCAAAAGGAATTTTATAAATCTAAAGAAACCGTGCTGAGTGAACTAAACCAAAACCGTCACACCTTAAAGAAGGTATCAGGTGTCAATTCTTATATCATGAGAACTCCTTATGGCAGTGCCCCAAAGATGACAGACGAGTATAAACAGGCTGTGAAGGAAAAGGGGTATATAATGTGGGATTGGAATATTGATAGTAAGGATTGGTATTATAAGGATAAACGCTATGTAAATAGTGTTATTGATCAAATTGAACAGATGAAACATCATAATGGACCACTTGTCATCCTTTTACATGAGCGAAAGGAAACACTAGCCCATTTGCCAAAGCTTCTAGACTATTTAAAGGAACATGGGTATGAGGGAAAACCCATTGAAAAATCAACTGAGCCAGTCCAATTTTAAAACAGACAATCTATCTGTAGATTTGGTATAATCAATTTATTGTAATAAAATTCTTATGTAAATATAGCGAATATAATGGGGATCGATAATAGCCTATGATCAATAAATTACTTCAGAGTACAGGGTTCAAGAGAATATCTATTTTTGTCTTAATTGCCATCTTAATTTATGCCATGAAGTCAATGATCAACTTAATCTTGCTTACGTTCATTTTTACCTTTTTGATGGATCGGTTAGTGTATTTCATAGAAGGAAAAATACCGATTAACCGAAAGTTGATTGTTGTTATTTCGTATGCAAGTATTGTTGGTTTGCTTTCTTATGGTTTGGTCATGTACCTGCCTATGATTGCAGGTGAAATCACCGCATTAATCAAGCAGTTGACTGCTTTTTATACAGCAAAGCACGATAACTTGGTCCTGAATTATATTGTCAGTCGAATGGAAGAAATTAAAATCTCAAGTTACTTAGAGCAAGGAGTTACCTTTGTATTTAAGTACTTTACGGATATTAGTAAAATTGGTTTACAAATTTTATTAGCTCTGTTAATGAGTTTGTTCTTCTTATTAGAAAAACCGCGTTTGATTGAATTTACGAAGAAATTTAGAACTAGTAAAGTTGCATCTATTTACACTGAAGTGGAATTTTTTGCTCGAAAGTTTGTGGGTACATTTGGTAAAGTAATTGAAGCCCAACTAATCATAGCTGTTGTGAACTGTATTTTAACCACCATCTCCTTATGGATATTGGATTTCCCACAGCTTGGCGGATTATCCATCATGATTTTTGTTTTGGGTCTGATCCCCGTTGCAGGTGTCATTATTTCATTGATTCCACTTACAATCATTGCCTATAGTATCGGCGGTATGGCCACTGTTCTTTACGTGGGCATTGCAATAATGATTATTCATGGCATCGAGGCCTATATTTTAAATCCAAATTTAATGAGTTCAAAAACAAATCTACCGGTTTTCTATACATTCCTTGTATTGATCTTCTCCGAGCACTTTTTTGGTGTGTGGGGCTTGATCGTTGGGATTCCCGTCTTTGTTTTCCTATTGGATGTATTAGAAGTAACTGAGAGTAAAAAGGTTAAATAAAAAAGCCCATGGTATGGGCTTTTTTTGTTTATACTAGAGGTATGAAGGATAAGGGGGAAATCACATGAGCGAATGTAAACTTAACCATAGCCAGGAAGATGTAAAAAGTAAGTATGAATCACAAGCGTCCTTTCTTCCGGAAGAGATGAAGCCATTATTTAATCAATTCTTTGAAAAAGAACATACACAGGACCTATTAAATGAGGTATTTCATTTGCTTAAAAAGTACGATTTAGCTACCAAAGAAGAACAAGAAACCAGAAACAACCGCTTATTTTTGGTACTGAGGAATCTGTAATTATTGAGGGCCCTATTGAAAAATAGGGCCCTGATTATTCCTTGTTGTAAAAAGTTAGTTATAATGAAATAGGTTATTTTTGAAAATATTAAGAAAATCAAACTTTATTTAGGAAAAGAGGATATAATGAGCGAACTTCTACAATTACTAAAACGCGGCAATAAATCCGCCTTATTGGCAGCAATCATTAATACGATTATTTCCATTATTAAAGGGATCGCCTTTATGTTTACAGGCAATGTGGCGATGTTTGCAGAAACGATGCACAGCCTTGGTGATGCTGCAAACCAGTTTTTCGTGTTTGTCGGCTCTGCCTTAAGTAAGAAGGCTCCGACCGAAAAATATCCCAATGGCTTTGGCCGTTTAGTCAACCTTGTTCTTTTGGGTGCCGTATTAATCGTCGGAATTATGGCATTTGAAACCATTAAAGAAGGGTACCACCATGTCGTTCATCCGACAGAGTCCAGCGGTTTTGTCATTAACCTGGTCGTTTTAGCTGTTGCAACCCTGCTAGAGACCTTTGTTTTATTTAAAGCAATGAAAGAGATTTTACATGATATTGAGGTTGAGGCAACTGGACTTCAAGTGTTTACAAAAAGCTTAGCCAATTTAGGAAAAGCTAAACCTGCAACAAAACTGGTTTTTATGGAAGACCTAGTTGCAACCATGGGTGGTTTATTAGCGATTATAGCGGTCGTCATTTCTCATTATTCGCCATTCCACCAAATTGAAGGGCTTGCCTCTATGCTGATAGGCGCAATGATGTTCTTTGTGGTTGGCAGGGTCTTTTTGGATAATGCGGCAGGGGTCCTTGGTCAAGCAGATGAAGAAATGGAAAACAAAATTGGCACACTTGTGATGGAGGATCCTGATGTTAAGGATATTCAAGGAATCACCGTCATTAAAGAGGGTGAGGATCTGCATGTTGAATTAGAAATCGAAGTCGATCCAAAATTAACAGTGGCTGCGGCAGATGATATCAAAGATCGATTAGAAGAAAAAATCATGGCAGAAAAAGGCGTCGTTGATGTGACGATTGAGATTGATGAGGAAGATGAAGTGATGACTTGGAAGGAACGAAGTGGATCGACCGCCAATTAGAGAATACCCCCACCGTAGATAAATCATAATTAGACCTTCTTCGGTCTTAACAGAACGAATAAAGCTGTTTTTAAGTGGAATTCTATTCTGTAAGGATAATTAGGGGGGGAACTAAGGGTGGAACACAATATACGCTTAACTAGTGCGGAAATCGGGGGATTATGGGCTACGTATATTCAGGAGAATATGTCAGTTTGTTTGATTATCTATTTTCTTCATCACAATCAAGATGAAGAGATTAAAAAAATTCTCCAACAGGCATATGAAATATCGGAGGGCCATATTCAGAAGATTACGACCATTTTAAATAAGGAAGGCATACCAATTCCTGATGGATTTTCTGAAAAGGATCTTAATTTATCTGCCCCGCCATTATTTTATGATATGTTTGGCCTCAGTTTTATTTATATGATGAGCCGCATGAGTATGATTAACACCGGTTTTATTACGGCAAATGTAGCTAGAAAAGATGTGAGGGATTTCTTTGTTACGATGGTCCAGCAAACTTCCTTGTTATACCAGGAATCCACTAATCTTATGCTTTCGAAAGGCACCTATGACCGTCCGCCGATGATCCCCTATCCGAAAGATGTGAAATACATTGAAAAACTGTCTTATTTAAGTGGATTCGGGAAAAAAAGACCGTTAAACGTGGCTGAAATTACAGAAATTCATTTTAATACCGAACGGAATTATTTTTCAATCCTCCTATGTACGGGATTACTTCAGGTGGTATCAGACAAGGAGATTCATCATTATATTGAGGAAGGTAAGAAAATATCTGAAAAGCAAATCAAAACCTTCAACGATATTCTTTTGAGAGAGGAGCTGCTTGGGAATGTGTCAACAAGTATGGAAGTGACGGATTCTACAGTTTCTCCTTTTTCAGATAAACTTGTGGTCACACTTTTCCATTCATTGAACGCTATAGACGTTACCCTTATTGGGCATGCATTGTCATTGTCAATGAGATCAGATTTGGCTTCCTATTATCAAAAGTACATTCTGGAAATTATGGTTTATTCGGCTAAAGGTTTTGATCTTATGGTTGATCGAGGTTGGGCCCAACTGCCGCCGCATGCACCAAGTCGAAGGGATCTCCAGAAATTATAAGAAGGTTCGCGAATTTCGCGAACCTTTTCTGCGCTTGCGTTTTTCTTATTGTCTAGCCCCTGATCAAGACGCTTCCGCTTTTCTTATTCCCATGGTTTATGTACTGTTAGTACGCTTGCGAGGTCTTTGCTGCTCGTTCTGTGTTCTTTCCGCTTGGCTGCTCTTTCTTTTCCTGTTTCAAACAGCTTTTTTTCTTCTTCCGTTTCGGGGATGATACCTGGCACCTTTGTTGGCTTTCCGTTGTCATCTAATGCGACAAAGGTTAAAAAAGCGGTGGCTGCAATTTTTCTCTCGCCTGATATGAGATTCTCCGCGATTACTTTAACGAAAATCTCCATCGAGGAGGTTCCTGTCGAAGAAACATACGTTTCAATGCATACAGAATCCTTTGGTGTAATCGGACTAAGAAAGTCGACCGAATCAATTGAAGCCGTGACACACTCCGCTCTTGAATGTCTGACCGCAGAAATGGAGGCGATCATATCGATATCGCTGATTAACTTCCCGCCAAACAAAGTATTATGGTTATTTACATCATTAGGAAAAATCCTGCTCGTTCTTACCACCCGAGTCTCATTACATGTTTTTGCTTCCATCCTAATCCCTCCTGAAATGTCCTTGTTAATTTACCCATTTTACTATTTTCTCACCGTTTTAGTGAAATCTAAACATTTGTGGTACATTAGTTAATATATAGATTGTTTGTCAGGAGGTACAGTAATGAGTTTACAAGCACAGATTATGAAGGATTTAAATGTGAGTCCGACGATTCAACCCCAAGAGGAAATTAGAAAACGGATTGATTTCTTAAAAAATTACCTGTTAAAGACGAAGGCCAAAGGGTATGTACTGGGAATAAGCGGGGGGCAGGATTCATCTCTGGCCGGGCGACTCGCCCAACTAGCGGTGGAGGAGCTTCGGAATGAAGGGACAGAAGCTTTGTTTATCGCTGTCCGTCTGCCATATGGCGTCCAGCAGGATGAGGAAGACGCTAAACGGTCGTTAGCTTTTATTCGCGCCGATCGGGAGACAGTCTTTAACATTAAATCAGCAGTAGATGAAGTCCAAAAAGAATATGATGCCAGCTATCAAGGGGCACCGTTAAGTGATTATCAAAAGGGAAATGTCAAGGCGAGGATGAGAATGATTGCTCAATATGCAGTCGGCGGCATGGAAGGTCTGCTGGTGATTGGCACAGACCATGCAGCGGAAGCAGTAACAGGTTTCTATACGAAGTACGGTGATGGCGGGGCAGATATTCTTCCGCTGAGCGGATTATCAAAGCGGCAGGGGAAAGTCCTATTAAAAGAACTAGGTGCAGACGAACGCTTATATTTAAAAACACCTACGGCGGACCTTCTGGATCAAAAGCCTGGTCAGGCCGACGAAACAGAATTAGGGATTACCTACGATGAACTTGATGACTATTTGGAAGGGAAGTCCGTTTCAAAAGAGGTTGCTGATAAAATAGAAAAACGCTACCTAATGACAGAACATAAACGCCAACTGCCAACAACGATGTTCGATGAGTGGTGGAAATAATCTACAGACAGGAGACTGCTACATGAGCAGTCTCTTTTTATATTCGAAAAATTTATTGGATGTCTGACTAATTCACCACTCTAATACTTTATTAGAATAAAATTTCCATTGACACAATCCTGTCCGGGTTCTATATTTATAAAGCAAATTAATATTTATTCAACAAAACACTAAAAGATCATTATTTTAAAATAAATCACACGGAGTAAAGAGAGGGATTACACCATGGGGAACGCTAATAAATTAGGATTTTGGGTATTAACCGCTCTTGTTGTCGGAAACATGGTCGGGTCAGGGATATTTATGCTGCCAAGCTCGCTTTCTGAAGCAGCTAGTCCTGCTGGTGTCATCTCAGCATGGCTTGTAACAGGACTTGGTGTATTAATGACCGCTCTTGTATTTGGTAACCTTGCGATCAGAAAACCAAATATAACAGGCGGTCCACAAATTTATGCGAAGGAACTATTTAAAGCAGGATCACATGCTTCCACTTTATCAGGTTTTATGTCATCTTGGGGATACTGGATAGGTAATCTAGCTGGGAATGTTGCCATGATTACCACCTTTGCGGGTTATTTATCAACCTTTTTCCCTATTTTAACAAGCCAAGCAGACTGGTTTACGATTGGCGGATTTACACTTAAGGTCGGTAATGGATTAACTTTTCTTGTCTGTTCCCTGCTGCTATGGGGAACTCACTTCATCATCCTGCGAGGAATGGAAAGTGCGGGAAAGTTGAATTTTATAGCAACTGCAGCGAAGGTTGCCGGATTCTTTATTTTCATTCTTGTCGGCTTATTTGCCTTTCAAAAAAGCAATATCCTTCCATTTATGGCCGTTAGAATGGATGAGGCCGGCCACACGATTGGAATGATGAGCCAAATAAAGAATGCTGCAGTTAATACCTTGTGGGCATTTATTGGTGTGGAATCTGCCGTTGTGTTTGCATCTCGTGCGAAAAAACAAATGGATGTGAAACGTGCGACAATCCTGGGCTTATTTATCGCTCTTGGAATTTACATCGGTATCAGCACTTTAGTGATGGGAATGTTAGATCAAAACACGCTTATCCATTCAGATAAGCCGCTCATTGATGCCATTTCATCAGTTTTAGGACCAATTGCCGGGAAAGTTTTAGCCGGGATTGGGTTAATTAGCTTGTTTGGTTCGACGATTGGCTGGTTAATGCTAAGTGCGGAAGTCCCTTATCAAGCGGCGAAGCAGGGATTATTCATTCCGGCATTTAAAAAAGAAAACAAAAAAGGTCTGCCATTATTTTCTATGATTGTCTCGAATGGTTTAGGTCAACTGTTTATCTTTTCAACGGTTTCAAAATCCATTTCTGACGCCTTTGGATTTGTCATTGTTATTGCAACGTTAGCATACTTGGTACCTTACTTTATCTCCTCCGTCTATCAATTGAAATTAGTTGTAACCGGGGAGACCTATAATGGCAAAAATCGTTCGAGAATTACAGACGGTCTGATTGCCCTGCTTTCCACTATTTATTCTGTATGGGTGATTATCGCTGGAACGGCAGATATTAAAACCTTCACTTACGGAATGATTTTACTAGCGAGCGGTATCCTCTTTTATGGTCCACTGTTGAGAAGGAAAAAGGAAGTAATGGTCGAACGCAAAAAAGCTTTATCAGCATAATATTTTATTTAACCTATCAGAACGCCTCTGATAGGTTTTATTTTGTAAATTAGGGGTAAAATAATGATAATTTCGATAAGAACAATCAAATTAGGGGGCTACATCAGTGAAAAAACTTACCATCATCTTTGCATTATTATTAAGTTTTATGTTTGTCCTGTCAGCTTGCGGCAAGGATAATGCCGATAAAGATAAAAACAAAGCTGACAACAAGACTGCTGAAAAGGCAGATAAAGATTTATTGAAAAAGGTAAAAGATGAGGGAACATTATTAATAGGTACAGAAGGTACATATCCACCATTCACTTTCCATGACACTAGCGGCAATCTAACTGGATTTGACGTGGACCTTGCGAAAGAGGTAGCTAAACGTATTGGGGTGAAACCTGAATTTAAAGAAACACAGTGGGATGCGATGTTTGCAGGATTAGATGCCAAACGTTTTGATATGATTGCTAACGAAGTTGGGATTCGTCCGGACCGTCAAGAGAAGTATGATTTCTCTGATCCATATATTACATCCGCAGGTGTCCTGATTGTCCATAAAGATAACGATAAAGTCAAAGCCTTTGAAGATATTAAAGGTCTAAATGCAGCTCAATCATTGACAAGTAATTACGCAGACATGGCAAAGAAATATGGAGCGAAAATAGTTGGAGTGGATGGTTTCCAACAAGCAGTTGAACTTCTTGCCCAAAAACGTGTCGATGTGACGATTAATGATAAGCTTTCATTTTTAGATTACAAAAAACAGAAGCCTGATGCGCCAATTAAGGTTGTGGCAACTGCTAATGATTCTTCTTCCAGTGGGTTCATGTTTAGAAAGAAGAGCGACACACTCGTAGATGAAGTAAACAAGGCGCTAAAAGAAATAATTGACGATGGCACCTACAAAAAAATCTCTGAGAAATGGTTTGGTGAAGATGTACTTAAATAGTATTTTTGCTGACCCAGAAAGAATGGACAGGTTAATTGAGATTGCAAAGACTTCCCTCCAGCCGCTGCTGGAGGGTGCTGTTATGAATACCATTCCATTAACCATCATTTCATTTATAATTGGGATTATTTTGGCTGTGCTCACCGCGCTTGCCCGAATTTCTCACGTAAAACTATTTCAAGGAATTGCCAGGGTATATGTTTCAGCCATTCGCGGAACACCATTACTTGTTCAGTTATTCATAATTTTCTATGGACTTCCTAATATAGGAGTTACCTTGGATCCATTTATATCCGCAGTCATTGGTTTTTCCCTAAGTGTTGGGGCCTATGCTTCAGAAATTATTCGGGCTGCAATTATCTCCATTCCTAAGGGACAATGGGAAGCCGCTTATTCAATTGGAATGACCTACAACCAGGCATTGAAAAGAATCATCCTGCCGCAGGCAACAAGAGTATCTATACCGCCATTATCGAATTCTTTTATTAGTCTTGTAAAAGACACTTCACTTGCATCAGTTGTCCTTGTAACAGAGATGTTTCGCCGGGCTCAAGAAATTGCTTCAACTACCTATGAATTTTTATTGGTATATGTAGAAGCAGCGCTAATTTATTGGGTTATTTGCTTTTTCCTTTCGATCTTGCAAGGATCCTTGGAAAAGAGAATGGACCGGTATACGTCTTAATGAGGGAGTTATACGATGATTTCAATTAAAGGATTATATAAGCAATTTGGTCAATTAGAAGTCTTAAAAGGGATGGACCTTCTCGTTGAAAAAGGAAAAGTGGTTGTTGTCATCGGTCCATCCGGTTCAGGTAAAACCACGATGCTACGCTGTTTAAATGTACTCGAAACTCCGAATCAAGGAGTCATTTCCATCGAGGGACAGAGCTTGGACTTTTCGAAAAATGTCCCGAAAAAACAAATCTCCTCGTTCCGGCGCTTAACCGGAATGGTTTTTCAAAGCTATAATCTGTTCCCGCACAAGACTGCACTTCAAAATGTTATGGAAGGGCCGATTATTGTCAAAGGGGAGAGGAAAGAGGATGCTCGGAAAAAAGCCCAGGCACTCCTTGAAAAAGTTGGACTAGGTGATAAGCAGGATTATTTTCCCGCTCAGCTTTCCGGCGGTCAGCAGCAACGTGTGGGTATTGCCCGGGCACTTGCCATGGAACCGGAAGTGATGCTCTTTGATGAGCCTACTTCTGCACTTGACCCCGAACTTGTCGGTGAGGTGTTAAAAGTTATGAAGGACCTGGCTAGGGAAGGCATGACAATGATTGTGGTCACCCATGAAATGCGCTTTGCCCGTGAAGCGGCAGATGAGGTTATTTTCATGGATCAAGGTGTGATTGTCGAGAGGAACAAGCCAGAAGAAATCTTCACCAATCCAAAAGAAGAACGAACGAGGAAGTTCTTGAATATGATTCAATAAGGTGTTGTAGCTAAATGCTATGGCACTTTTTTATTTTGTAAGACAATGATCCTTTCAGCTTGGCAGGATTTTCGAAAAGACCATCGAAATATTTAATAAAATAGGTAAATTATAGAAAATAATGAAACTTTTTCATTATTCAACCGTATAAAAGATAGATACATAGGAAGGGATGGATGCATATGGATGAGGAGTGGTGTTACGTATAATTAGAATGATAAATAAATAAGAAGGATGGATGCGCATGGAACCATTCAGCATTCCTTTAGAAACGATTTATTTATATGGATTAATAATCTCGGGAATAGTCACAGTTTTATATGTTTTGTTTGCCGATGTTTTTCATTTTCATGGGGCTGGCGATGGACTCAATTTTCTAAATCCTGTCTTAGTCTTTGCTTTTGTGACTATTCTGTCAGCAAGCGGTTATCTGTTTGAAAGGCTCTCATCTATTCACTATTTACTTATTTTAGGCATTTCTGCCGTGATTGCGTTCATTGTTGTGACGTTATTAAATGTCTTTGTGCTCATTCCTCTCTCGTCTGCTGAGGAATCACTTGTCTATAAAGAATCAGACTTGCGGGGCAGAGTTGGGACGGTGATCACGACCATTCCTGTTGATGGTTTTGGGGAAGTGATGATTGACAGTACAAGCGGCAGAATTGCTAAGCCAGCAGCGAGTTTTGATGGTGATCTCATCGAGAGTGGGACAAAAGTGCTGATTGTGCAGGTAGAAAAGGGTGTCCTGCAGGTGACGGTTCATCATCAACTAGAAAGCTTTTTATAGGGGGTTTTAAGAGATGGAATTTAATTTTATTTGGATCATTATTGGAATTGTTGTGGTTATTATTTTAGCCTTAATCGGCGTTTTCATCACAAAATACAGAACGGCAGGACCGGATGAGGCCTTGATCGTGACAGGAAGCTTCCTTGGCAATGGAAATGTCCATGTTGACGAGTCTGGGAATAAAGTCAAAATCATCCGCGGCGGCGGTACGTTTATTTTGCCAGTTTTCCAACAGGCAAAGCCGCTTAGCTTACTATCTAGTAAACTAGAAGTAACGACTCCAGAGGTGTATACCGAGCAAGGTGTACCGGTTATGGCTGATGGGGTTGCGATTATTAAAATCGGCGGATCGATAAGTGAAATTGCGACAGCCGCGGAACAGTTCCTCGGAAAACCAAAGGAAGACCGTGAGAATGAAGCAAGGGAAGTTCTTGAAGGACATCTGCGGTCAATTCTTGGCTCGATGACCGTAGAAGAAATCTATAAAAACCGTGATAAATTCTCCCAAGAGGTCCAAAGGGTTGCCTCACAGGATCTCGCCAAAATGGGCTTGGTCATTGTATCATTTACGATTAAAGACGTCCGTGATAAAAATGGGTACCTGGATTCACTAGGTAAACCGCGGATTGCCCAAGTCAAAAGAGATGCAGATATTGCCACAGCCGAAGCAGAAAAAGAAACCCGTATTAAAAAAGCGGAGGCAGCCAAAGAAGCCAAACGAAATGAATTAGAGCGAGCCACAGAAATTGCCGAGGCGGAAAAGGTCAATCAGTTAAAAGTGGCTGAGTTTAGGCGTGAACAAGATATTGCCAGAGCACGTGCTGACCAAGCATACGACCTGGAAACAGCCAGGTCCAAACAAGATGTTATGGAACAAGAAATGCAAATTAAAATTATTGAAAGACAAAAACAAATTGAATTAGAGGAAAAAGAAATTCAACGCCGCGAACGGCAATATGATTCGGAAGTGAAGAAAAAGGCAGATGCTGACCGGTACTCCGTCGAACAATCGGCCGCTGCAAATAAAGCCAAGGAAATAGCCGCGGCTGAGGCTAATAAGTATCGGATCGAAGCAATGGCAAAAGCAGAAGCCGAGCGAATTCGTTTGGATGGTTTAGCCAAAGCAGAAGCGGAAAAAGCACAAGGGGCAACCGAAGCAGAAATTATTCGCCTCAAAGGTTTAGCTGAAGCAGAGGCGAAAGAAAAAATCGCCGAGGCTTTCGAACAATTCGGTCAAGCGGCAATTCTAGACATGATCATCAAAATGCTTCCAGAATATGCCAAGCAAGTAGCAAGCCCGCTGTCCAATATTGATAAAATTACAGTCGTCGATACGGGTGGATCGGGTGAAAATAGTGGAGCCAATAAAATTACCGGCTATGCAACGAACCTAATGGCGAGTCTGCAAGAATCACTTAAAGCCTCGAGCGGAATCGACGTAAAAGAATTGATTGAAAACTATTCTGGAAAAGGAAATGTTAGGAAGAGCATTGAAGAATTAACTGATGAATTTAAGAAAAAAGCTGAATAATTATCCACCAAAAAAACCTTATCAACTGATGATAAGGTTTTTTTTGATAAGTTTTTCATTTTTTAGCTGAGTTGAATATAGGTCTATCTGCTTAAATTTCGGTTGCCGAAACTTTTGCTTTCTGTGGAAACGTTTAAACAACATGAAAAATAAGGATAAAAGGCATATTTCATAACTCTTTTACTGGGTTTAAGTTCATATGAGAAATTCTCTTTTTACATTTATTAGGTACAATATAGTGCTTAATATATGAATTTATCATTAAATTTAGACTATTTACAATTTTTGAGTAAATTTGATAAACTGGCAAAGCATCACTCTTCAAGAGAACGATGTAACTATATCTATATAAAATAGGGGGGTTAAGATTTGAAGAAGAAAACCACTTTAAAGGTCTTATCCAGCCTCGCTGCTAGTACAATGGTAGCTACTACCATGTTCGCAGGCGCATTCGCTGGAAGCACGGTCGCACCAAAACCGACATCGGCAGCAACAACAGTTGCTACAGCTCCAATCGATTTGAATATTGTTGATATCGATCGACTAGGTGCTTCGTTACAAAAAAGAGGACTTATTTCGAAGAATGCATCTAAAGAAGAGATTACAAAAGCAGCAAAAGCCTACATAAAGAAAAAACAGGGCGAAAAGCCTGGTAAAACTGATAAAAACTTAACAAAAGAACAAAAAGCTTTTGACCAAAAAGCAAAGGACTTTGTTACAAAGCAAAAGGACAAGCTTGCTAAGCAGCTTGACAAAGGTCACGAAAACTTTAAAAAAGGTAAACCAACGGGAGCTGTGAAAGTAGATTCTGCTAAACAAGCTGGTTATAACGGTGATGTTCGTGAAGATGAAGTCCTTGTATTGCTTGTAGAGTATGCAGACTTTAAGCACAACAATATCGAGCAAGAACCAGGTTATATGTATGCAGACGATTTTACCAAAGAGCATTACGAAAAAATGTTGTTTGGTGACGAGGATTTCACCCTTTTTAATGGTGATAAAGTTAAGACCTTCAAGCAATATTATGAAGAGCAGTCCGGCGGAAGCTATACAGTTAACGGAACTGTTTCTGATTGGTTGACAGTTCCAGGGAATGCTTCCGATTACGGTTCAGATAGCAGTAGTGGACATGATAATGCTTCTGGAAAGCCAGGTCCCCGTGGTCTGGTAAAGGATGCCTTAAAAGCAGCTGTTGCTAAGGGAATCAATTTAGCTGATTATGATAAATTTGATCTTTACGATTTTGATGGAGACGGCAATCAAAACGAGCCGGACGGCTTGGTCGACCACTTAATGGTACTCCATGCTGGAGTTGGACAAGAAGCTGGTGGCGGAGCATTAGGCGATGACGCAATCTGGTCACACCGCTGGACGTTAAGTGGGATTACACCAATAGCTGGTACTCAAAATAATGCAGACCATGGCCTTTGGACACAAATGGCTGCATATGACTACACTATTGAGCCAGAAGATGGAGCAGTCGGCGTATTTGCTCACGAATTTGGTCATGACCTAGGTGCTCCAGATGAGTATGACACTCAATATACTGGTCATGGCGATACGGTTTCTCAATGGTCAATCATGAGCGGCGGAAGCTGGAATGGTAATATTGCTGGAACAGAGGCGCCAAGCTTCTCACCACAAGTCAAAGAATTCTATCAGAAAACAATCGGTGGTAATTGGGCAAATATTACTGAAGTAAACTATGAAGATATCGATAAAAATGGTCTTGCTGCGGTTATCGACCAGAGCGTTACAAAATCTAAGAACCCTGGAATCGTTAAGGTAAACTTACCTAAGAAAAAGGTTCCTGGTATTGCACCTGCATTTGGAGCAAAATACTACTATAGTACAAAAGGTGATGACCTTAATACAGTATTAGAGACTCCAGTCTTTGACTTAACTAGTGCTGCTAATGCAAAATTTGATTACAAACAACTTTATAAAGTTGAAACTGACTATGATTACCTATATGTAAATGCTGTTACTGAGGACGGCAATAGTGTAATACTAGATACTATTGGGGATCAAGACACAGCAGGCGGTTACGAGACTTCTCAGGGCAAGTGGGAAGATAAATCCCTAGACTTAAGCCAGTTTGCTGGCAAGAAAGTAAAACTAGTATTTAATTATGTAACCGACGGCGGTCTTGCACCAGACGGTTTCGCACTTGATAATCTTAAATTAACGGTAGATGGCATTGTGACATTCTCTGATGATGCAGAAGGAGAAGCAAAAGTAACATTAAACGGTTTCGAAGTATCTGACGGCTGGATTAACAAGCCTCACTACTACTACCTAGAGTGGAGAAACTATGTTGGTTCTGATAAGTCACTTCTATTCTCTCGCGGCGTAAAATATAATACTGGTTTAGTAGTTTGGTATGGTGATGATACGTTTACTGATAACTGGACTGGTGTTCACCCTGGTGAAGGATTCCTAAATGTAGTGGATTCACATCCTGAGGCGATCATCGGTACTTTAGCTGGTAAACCATCTATTAATCAAAGTGTTAGATATCAGGTTGCAGATGCGGCGTTTTCATTAGACAAGTCACCTGCATGGTATATCGATTCTCCAACTCGTGGAATCTATGATTACAAAGGTCTTCCAGGTGTAACGGAATTTGATTCAACTAAGTCTTATATCAACACAGTTATTCCTGATGCTGGTGTTAAAGTCCCAGCTCAGTACCCAATTAAGTTCCAAGTCATCGGTGAGGCAAAAGACAACTCTGCTGGTGCGGTTTGGATCCATAAATAAACAATAAGAAAGACACCGGGCACCTGGTGTCTTTCGTCTGTTATAAACAAATTTCAAATGCAGTCCCGATATTCGGGTTACTCGTTACCTTTATCGTGCCTCCATGTGCCTCAACTAGTTGTTTAACAATCGCCAGTCCCAGTCCTGTTCCGCCAAGAGCACGTGTCCTAGATTTATCTACGCGATAGAAGCGATCAAAAATTCTCGGTAAATCCTCTTCAGGGATTCCCCTTCCTTCATCTTGAATCTTAATATAAACTTTTCCGCTGATGTTGCTAACTTCAACCCGAATAGTGGTATGCGGTTCAGAATATTTTCGAGCATTATCTACCAGATTGAAAATGACTTGCTCAAATCGAATGGGGTCAAGGAACAGATAAAGTTCTTCAGAGCATTCTAAAACAAGGTCCATATGATTTTCTTTGAGTGCAGGAGTAACTTTTTCGATAATGGTTTGAAAATAAGGTAGTAAATGAACTTTTTCTTTTTCAATCGAAAATGAATTTTCATCCATTTTTGCGAGATGGAATAACTCCTTCACTAATTTCGATAGCTTGCCAGTCTCCTCAACAATAATGCTTAAATATTTCTCTCTGTCCTCATGAATCGTTTCTGGCCGGCGGGCAATGTCTGCATATCCCTTAATATAGGTCAGCGGTGTGCGGAGTTCGTGCGAGATGCTGGCGAGAAATTCATTTCGATCATTTTTTAAAATTTCTAAATCGCTTGCTAGCACTTTAATTGATTCCCCAAGTTCACCGATTTCGTCCTTGCTAATCTTCGGTAAAGACACGGAAAAATCACCCTTGCTGATTCGTTTGGTGGCTTCGCTCATTTGAATCAGCGGGTGGGTGACATATCTTGTTAAAGTGAAAATGATAATAATCATGAACAGTAGGGAAAGCAGACCGGCAATCAGGAAATGCTGGTTTAATCCCGAAATCAACTCTTTAATTTTTTGGGTATTTTGAAACATATAAACATATCCGGTAATCGCATGGTCAACTATGACTGGACTGACTGAGGCGATATAGGCCGCATGTTTCCAATCATCTTCTAAAATTAAGCCCGCGTGCGGAACTTGTTTTTGCTTCGTACTCATAATCTTTTTCATAGCATCTGTCACTAGATTGGAAGACATATAAATGGATCCATCCGGTTTGGTTAAAATCACCTGTGTATCCGTCCGCGCCTCCATCATGGCAATGTGCCGGATCGTTTCATTATGAAAAGAGGCCTCAAGGATTTCGCGGTGATTATTTCCGCGTGTCTGGAGTGAAGTTAATGCCTCATGCACCCGGGAATGAATGATATTATTATGCAAAAAAACCATTGAAATGCCTTCTAATATAAAAATCGCTAGAAAAAAAAGAACGCCAATCTTGATTGATATTTTATTCATACATTCGAACACCTCACACTCCTAGCATACTATAACGACCGCATTAGAAGAGCTTCATATTGTAGCAAATTTATAAAATAAAAAAGGGGGCGTCCCACTTTGGAACGCCCGAAATATATGAAAAAGAGAGGTTGAATTTGGGATGAGTAAGATGGCTTAAAACCATGTACTTCATCAAAGAGTCGATCACTACAAACTTGGGAGTCCTTCTAGTGATCGACTCTTCCTAACTACACCCCCATCTTACCCGGAAAAATTGAAGATGTTATGAAGAACTTGTGGTGAATTTGTGAAGTTACAAACATCACAGACGCTAAATGATATATTTAATATGTGGGGAGTGATAGTAGTGAAAATATTATTAGTAGACGATGAACGTAGAATCATAGAAGTTCTTGAAGCCTATTTAGTAAGAGAAGGCTATGAAATTCATAGCGCCGATAATGGAATAGATGCGTTGAAAAAAGTAAAAACAGTAACCCCCGACTTAATTATACTAGATTTAATGCTTCCAGACATTTCTGGTGAAGAAGTCTGCCGTCTCGTGCGGAAAGAGTCAGACGTGCCTATTCTCATGTTGACGGCCAAGTCAGCTGAAGATGACCGGATTAACGGAATTGTGATGGGTGCCGATGATTACTTAACCAAACCGTTTAGCCCGCGCGAAGTCGTCGTCCGCGTTCAAGCGATTTTAAGACGTGTAAAAAAGACAGAGAAAGTGGAACGACTTGAATTCAATCGCAAAAGGCTGGTCATCGACTTAATGAAAAAAGAAGTGTCCGCAAACGGAGATTTGATTACTTTAACACCAATTGAATACAAGCTATTAACCAATATGGCGGTAAATCCAGGCCGGGTGTATAGCCGGATGGATTTGCTTGAAAAAATACAGGATGAAGGCATGTATTATGAAGGCTATGAACGCAGTGTCGATACCCATATCAAAAACCTCCGGAAGAAAATTGAACGGGATTCACGACAGCCAGATTTTATCGTAACGGTTTTCGGTATGGGTTATAAATTTGGAGGGGTATTAGATGCTGCAAACGCTCCGGTCTAAGATACTTTTTTATCTACTGCTCATCTCGATGATTGCGATCATCATTGTGAGTTTTTTTATCCAATATGGATTTGAAGAGAGTTTTAACAACTACCTGGATCGAAATCGGGAAAAAAAGATTGATCGAATTATTACGGAAGTTGAAAAGGATTATAAAAAAAATGGCCACTTTACAAGTGATCCGGTATTTGGCCTCTTGCACGAGCATGCTATGACTGAGCAGCTGTATTTCCAACTTTATGACCGGTTAGGTCAACTACAAATGGATTCTTCCAACATCCGAGGCATGCTTAACAGCTTCGGGTTAACCGAACCTGCTCCTAATGGAGAAGAGTGGCATTCCAAGACCTATACACTGAGGGTAGATAATCAGGTCATTGGAAAACTTGTCGCCATCTATCCGAAGGGCTTAATTGATGATGAAAATACGTTTATCCAAACGATTCAATTATACATTTATGCAGCCGTTTGTTTGACGATTGTACTAGCGATTATTTTTAGTATGCTGTTTTCAAAAAAGCTCACCTCAGGGTTACAAAAACTATCGTTTGCGGCAAATGAACTGCAGAATCATAATCTTGAGATTCGGATTCCCTTATCGGGATTGCCAACCGAGGTAAAGGATATTGCGATCTCCTTTAATAATCTAGCGGTGTCGTTAGCAAAAGAAGAAAACCTGCGTAAGCATTTTACCGGTGATTTGGCTCATGAACTCCGGACACCGCTTGCGACCTTGAGAAGTCAAATCGAAGCCTTTCAGGATGGGATTTGGGAGCCGACGCCGCAGCGGTTGCAGACCACACATGAAGAGTTGATGCGCTTAGTTAGGCTGGTGAATGAATTAGAAAAACTGCTTGCAGCCGAAAATCCGCAGATGAGACTGGAGAAAATTCAACTAGATGCAGGCAGTGTACTGGCCGCTTTATATGAGATGTTCTTGCCCTTGTTTAAAGAAAAGGACGTTCATCTTCAGATTATCGAACCTGCCGAGGCTGAATTATTTGAAGCAGACAAGGATCGCTTAATGCAAATCTTATCTAACATCCTAAATAATGCCCTAAAGTATACACCGGCAGGAAAAAATGTCACCCTTTCAGTAAAAACGGAAATGGACGGCTATGTCGGATTCAGCATCCAGGATGAAGGCTCGGGAATGGCTGAGGATGATATTCCGCATATCTTCGAACGTTTCTATCGCGGGGATAAATCGCGTGATCGTAAAACCGGGGGAGTAGGAATCGGGCTCTCAATCGTCAAAGCTTTAATGGATGCGCATAAAGGAGTCATTAAAGTAAAAAGCAGGCTGAATAAGGGAACGATCGTTACTTTGTGGTTTCCACAGGAAGATTAGCTCAAAATTATTAGGCCTCCTCCGTGTGCAGGGGATTTTTGTGGAATTCTCAATTTTTGTAGAAACACCTAAGAATGAAGTTTTCACATTAAGTTCATAAATTTCACGGATTGTTCATTCGTGAGCAAAGAAGTTTATTGTACTATAGAAACAGAAGAAAATATTGTGAGTAAGGAAAGGGGATCTATATGTCAAAACTTCTATATATTACCGCAAATCCAAAGAATGATATAAAACTTTCAAAAGGGATGCAAATTGGGGAAGTCTTTTTAGAGGAATTTAAAAAGGAACAGCCAGATGTGGAAATTGAACATATGCACTTATATAGCATGGATATCCCTGAGATTGACATGGATTTATTATACGCACGTGCCAAATTATCCTTTATGGGCTATACAAAAGAGCAGCTTTCCGAGGAGGAGCGGACCAAACTTGATAAAATGCATGCCCTTGCTGACCGGTTTATCGATGCAGATTACTATGTGTTCGTCACCCCAATCTGGAACCTTGGAGCACCAGCCATTTTGAAATCCTTCATGGATTGTTTATTTATTGCCGGGAAAACTTTTACTTACTCGGAACATGGGGCGGAAGGTCTCCTTACTGGAAGAAAGGCGATTCACATTCAAACGCGTGGAGGAATTTATTCGATAGGAAAAATGGCCGATTTTGAAATGGGCGATCGTTATTTGAGCAAAGCCCTTGAATTCCTAGGTTTCGATTTAATGGAAACCATATTTGCAGAAGGAATGGATCATTTTCCAAAACAAATTCCTGAAATTATGGCAAAAGCAAAAGAACAAGCAGCAGTTGCAGCAAGAGAAATGGCGAAATTGCCTGTTTCATTGTAAAAATAGAGCGACTCGAGTGGATCGAGCCGCTTTTTTTAAAATTTACCTGTAAATTGGAAAAATAGTACAAGGACCCCTAATGCCCAAACATAAATGGCAAATGGTTTTAAAGAGTGATTCTTTAGATAGCCAATCATCCACTTAACCGCAACATATCCAAACACGGCAGAGGCGGCAATCCCAACGAGCAATGCCGATAGGGATATTTCTTCCCCTTGACCCTCAAGTAAATCCTTCGTTTGCAAGACAATCGCCCCTACAATCGCAGGAGTGGATAATAAGAAGGAAAAATACGCAGCCGTTTCACGGTCTAATTTTCGCCAAAGTGCCGCAACGATTGTCATCCCTGAGCGAGAGATCGCTGGCATAATTGCGACGGCCTGAAAAGTACCGATGATAAGGGCATCCTTATAACTAATATCATCCATTTTTTTATATCCATTTTTCACGGAATCAGCCAGCCACAAGAAAATACCTGTAATTAAAAACTCCCAGCCAATCGTCACCCCGGTTTTCGAAATTTCGTCGATGTAATCTTTAAACGCAAGTCCAAAGATTACCGCTGGGATTGTCCCAACAATCAATAAAAAGGTTAACTTGCTAAACGGATTTTTAATGATTTTAATAAATTCCGCCTTATAAAAAACAAATACAGCCAGCAATGTTCCGACATGAAGCATGGTATCAAGCATGAGCCCAGCTTCCTGAAGTCCGAATAAATTTCTTCCTAAATAAAGATGTCCAGTACTGCTAATCGGTAAGAATTCCGTTAACCCTTGAATGATTCCAAGAATGAATGCTTCTAATTTTGTTAACATAAATACCCTCACAATCTAAAGAAATGATAAGCCTGTACCGTTTATAGATATGCTTACATTACCTATTTCATGAAATTCTCCTCTATTTTAGGATTTAATTACCAATTAGGTCAATGAAAATATTGGTGGATTAATCAAAATAAGTGCAATTAGAAGGCGTTCTCCCATAAAATAGAAGTATACTCGTTCGAGAGGAGAAACGCATTTGGAAAATTCACATCTACATTTTAATACGTCGATTGGTGTTCAAAAACCTGAGAATATTCGAAACAAAGACCAGGCCTGTCCATTTTGCGAAAGAGATCAACTGACCAACTTCATCGCTGTAGACGAACCGATTATTCTTTTGAAAAATAAATATCCCGTATTAGAACATACCTTTCAAACGGTATTAATTGAAACAGATGATTGTCATGGTGAATTATCCACCTACTCAAAAGAGCATTTACATAAATTGATGAGGTTTGGAATCAAACATTGGTTAGAAATGGAGGCAACCGGCCGCTATCAATCGGTGATTTTTTTCAAAAATCATGGACCATTGTCAGGAGGAACGCTCTCCCATCCTCATATGCAAATTATCGGACTCGATGAAATTGATTATAAAGAAAAGGTAACCCATGACATGTTTGAAGGGATTGTCATCGCCGAGGAGGAAGGGGTCCGTTTTACCTTGTCAACTAAACCGCGTGTGGGCTTTTACGAATTTAATATTGAAATGGATGATTCCGGCTACCAGGAGAGGTTTTCTGATTACCTGCAAACGTCGGTTCATTATATCCTGAACAACTTTCCATTTAAAGCCACGAGCTATAACCTGTTTTTTCATCATATCGAAAATAAAATCTATGCCAAGGTGGTATCGCGCTTTGTGACCACCCCGCTTTATATTGGCTATGGAATTCCTCAGGTGCCAAGTAATCTTGAATGGATGGCAAGGGAGCTGCAGCGGATTTATTTTAAAGAATAGGACTTTCTTATGTAATTTAATCCATTCATAGTTTAGAAGTTGTGATTTGGTGTTATTAAAAATATAATGAAGGAATGTAGTATTTCTTAGTAAGGTGGAACCTATATGACTTCAAACACGAATAAAACTTCAAAACTGGATTATAATCTTGTTTTTATCTTAATATTACTTTTTCTTGCCAGTTGTTTAGCGATTTATAGTGCCCAGGCGAGCGGGCAGTACAAGGAGAATTTCTTAATCAAGCAGATCTTTTGGTATGCGGTGGGCAGTGGGATTATCACCGGTGTGATGACCCTTGATTCCGATCAATTACGAAAGTTAACCTGGTATGCTTATGGATTTGGCCTTTTGATGCTTGGATTTTTAATTGTAGCGCCGGAGAGTATTGCCCCTGTCATCAATGGGGCGAAAAACTGGTTTAAAATACCTGGAGTGGGAACGATCCAGCCATCCGAGTTTGTAAAAATCTTCATTATTCTGGGTCTTGCACGCGTAATTGAGGATCATCACCAAAAGAACCAGATGAAAACGATGCAAACTGATTTCTGGCTGCTAGTGAAGATAGGGATTGTCACCATGGTCCCATTAGGACTTATTATCAAGCAGGACTTAGGGACAGCGCTTGTGTTTCTAGCAATCATGCTCGGAATGATCTTTATTTCAGGGATTTCGTGGAAGCTGCTTGCTCCACTATTTTCAGCCGGGATTGCACTTGTCGGGACGATTTTTTATTTTGTTCTATGGAAACCGGATTTACTTGAAAAATACCTTGGGGTAGGAGAATACCAGCTTCGAAGGATTTACTCCTGGCTTGATCCCTATAGCTACCAAGGATCGGACGCCTATCAATTGACCAAATCCCTGTTAGCAATTGGCTCAGGGCAGACGGGTGGTAAAGGCTTTGGAAACCGCGAAGTCTATTTACCAGAAAGCCAAACCGACTTTATTTTCAGTGTCGTCGGCGAGGAATATGGGTTTATTGGTGCAAGTGTTTTGATCAGTTTGTTTTTCTTATTGGTTTATCATATAACCAAGGTCGGAATGGAAACAAAGAATAATTTTTATACGTATATTTGTGTCGGAGTCATCAGCATGATTACCTTCCACGTCTTCCAGAATATTGGGATGACGATTGGCGTGCTGCCGATTACAGGTATCCCGTTACCGTTTATCAGCTATGGTGGTAGTGCGTTGATGGGGAACATGTTCGGGCTCGGCTTAATCTTTTCCATCCGTTATCATTATAAGAAATACATGTTTTCAACCTCTGCATAGAAGTTTGGGAAAAGAGCGGCGTATTGCTGCTCTTTTTTTGTTCTTGAAAGTGGTGGTTGGCGGAATAAATCGGGGTTTCGACGAAATTGTGGTCTCGTTTGGCGAAATAAGTCAGAGAGTTGGCGAGATTCCAGTCCAGTTCTGCGAAATAAACCAGAACATCGGCGAAATCCCAATTCAGTTCGGTGTAAAAAACAGAAAGTCAGCGAAATCCCACCTAGATAGTGATCTTGAACAGAATTTGAATGGTTCCAAATCAGGTTTGGCGAAATAAATTGGAGAGTTGGCGAGATTCCAGTCCAGTTCTGCGAAATAAACTAGAAGATCGGCGAAATCCCCACCCAGTTCGGCGAAATAACCAATAAATTCGGCGAAATCCCCCCTGCAACCCAAATCTAAAAAACAAAAAGAGCGAGGCCATGGCAAGCCGCGCTCTTTTCTACTATAAAAAACAGGGAGGTTTTTTATAAAAATTACTTAACTAAGATTTTCTCAAGGTCATCGAGCATAATATTGGCTGCTAGAACGCCGCCGGCAGTGTTCCATGTTGCATCGCTGACTTCATACACATGACCGCTCTTCACTGCATTTAAATTTTTCCATAGTGGATCATTTGTCCATTCTTTTGCCGTATCTAAAGCTGCTTGGTCTCCTTGTGGCGCATAAGTGAAGTAGAAGAGAAGGTCTCCATCCATCTTAGGAATAACTTCTTTGCCAACCTCTACAGCCAGTAAACCTAGCTTATTATCTGGAGTAAATAGTGCTTCCTGCTGGGCAGCACGTTTAAAGCCTAATTTATCAAAAATCACACCTGAAAAAGAATCTGTGTAGTAAATACGGGATTTTCCAGCCATAAAGCGCACAACTGAAACTTGTTGATTCACTCGATCACCGAGCTTACCTTTTAAATCCGCAATGTGTTTATCAAAATCACTTAAAACTTGGTTACCCTTTTCTTCAAGGTTCAAAGCTTTTGCGTATAATTTAAAGTTATCTTGCCAATCGCCTCTGAGTGTTTCGGAAAAAACGGTCGGTGCAATAGCGCTCAACTGGTCATAGATCTTTTCATGACGCAGCTTGTTACCGATAATTAAATCAGGTTTCAATGAAGCAACCTTCTCTACGTTCACTTCACTTTCAACCCCAACAACTTCAACGCCGTCCATTTCGTTTTTAATATGATCGTACCATGGATCTCCAAGCCAAGACTGAACAGCACCAACAGGCTTTACACCTAAAGCAAGCAGCGCTTCTGTTCCTTCATTGGTAAGAATAACGACTTTTTTCGGAGTACCTTTTATGGTAGTCGATCCCATTGCATGCTCTACTGTATATGATTTTTCTGCAGTAGTTTTCGTTTCGTCACTCGTTTTTTCCTCATTGCTGCCGCACGCCGCTAATAAGAGTAGGGTCATGACAGAGAAAAGAGTAAGTATGGTCTTGATTGCCTTCATTGTTTATGTATCCCCCTTAGCTAATTGTTAATGATAATCATTTTCAATGGCAACTTAATCATAAAATGAGAAGTACCAATATGTCAACGCTTTAATTGAAAATGATTTTCAAAATTTTGTGAACACATGGATTATTTAAATGAAAATGATTTTCAAAGTCATTGACAATCATTATCAATTGGAGATAGACTTAAAATAAATAATAAGGTAGAAAGGTTACCAGAGATGCTCTTAAAAAGTACTGCATCAAAATGGATTGGATTGCTGATTGCCGTCGTAGTGATGGTGGCAGCCATGTGTGCCAGTATCGTTTTTGGGTACACCGATACCAGTTGGCAAACAGCAGTTGATGCTTTTACCAATAATAACGGATCCAATGAACATATCATTATTCAAACCGTAAGGCTGCCGAGAGCGTTAATCGCTTCCGCGATCGGGGCTAGCCTGGCCATTGCCGGTGTCCTTATGCAAACTTTAACCAAGAATCCACTGGCATCCCCTGGAATATTTGGGATCAATGCAGGCGGAGGGTTTGCGGTTGTCGTTGCGATGACAGTGTTTTCCGTCAATAGTTTACAAGCTTTTAGTGTTCTTGCTTTTATCGGAGCTGCCTTTGCAGCCATATGTGTTTATACAATTGGTTCAGCTGGCCGTGAAGGTCTAACACCAATGAAACTTACTTTAGCAGGGGCTGCGATGTCAGCAATGTTTGCCTCATTTACACAAGGATTACTAGTGTTAGATGAAGTCATGCTTGATCAGGTATTATTTTGGCTGGCTGGCTCTGTCCAGGGGAGAAAATTAGAGACACTTGTTTCTGTTTTACCTTATATTGGAATAGGCTGGATTGGTGCCGTGTTAATTGCTGGAAAAATGAATATCTTGTCCATGGGGGAAGATGTGGCCAAGGGGCTTGGTTTAAACACCGGACTTCTCAAAATCGCGATTGGCGTGATTGTGATTTTATTAGCAGGCGGATCTGTCGCTGTCGCTGGTCCAATTGGTTTTGTTGGAATTGTGGTTCCCCACATTACCCGATCGATTGTAGGAATCAATCATCGTTGGGTCATCCCATTTTCAGGTGTGATAGGGGCGATCCTCTTAATCGCTGCTGATATTGCCGCCAGATACATGTTCATGCCGTCTGAGGTGCCTGTTGGTGTTATGACAGCTATCATCGGGACTCCATTCTTTATTTACATCGCAAGAAGGGGGTTCAATGGACGATGAGTAAATATAAAAATTTTCGCATCCTAAATGGAAAACTGTCCTTTTTAATGGATCGAAAAGCAACCGTAACTTTCAGCATTCTTCTCATCATTGCTTTCCTTGTTTTTGTAGTAAGCACGGGAAGCGGTGAAATGAAAATTAACCCGCTTACTGTTGTAAGTGTATTATTCGGCGGCGGTCCTGAGATGGAAAAGCTCATTATTACATCCTTTCGCCTCCCTAGAATTATTGTTGCTTTAATGGTCGGAATCTCTTTAGCGGTTGCAGGCGGCATCCTACAAGGGATGATTCGCAATCCACTTGCTTCTCCAGATGTATTAGGGATTACCGGTGGAGCAGCAGCAGCCGTGGTCAGTTTTTTAGCAATGTTTAGTGATAAAAATCATTCCTTAACCGTCAGTATTGCTTGGCTGCCCTTAGCTGCTTTTATCGGGGCAACAGTGGTAGGTTTTTTAGTTTATTTCCTTGCTTGGAAAAATGGGGTGTCACAAATCAGGCTCGTGTTGATTGGGATTGGGATTTCCGCATTAACGCAGGCAATCACCACCTTAACAATGGTCATGGGCCCGATTTATCAAGCGAGTCAAGCGAATATTTGGATTACTGGAACCGTGTACGGATCCAATTGGAAAAATGTTGCGATTCTTGTCCCATGGACGGTAATCTTTGTGATTATTGCCTTGGCATTAGCCCGAACCATTAATATCCAAGAGCTCGGTGATGAGGTGGCAACGGGTTTAGGCGGCAAGGTGCAAAAACAACGATTTCTCTTATTAATGATAAGTACCGCCTTAATTGGTGGTTCGGTTGCCTTTGCAGGCGGGATTGGGTTTGTTGGCTTAATGGCCCCGCATATGGCGAGAAGATTAGTTGGTTCCTCGTTTGGAGCATTGCTTCCTGCGAGTGCATTAATTGGCGGCATTCTTGTCATGGTCGCCGATTTAATTGGCAGAACCCTGTTTTCACCTTTAGAAGTGCCAGCGGGCGTGTTCACTGCTGGTATCGGAGCACCGTACTTTATTTACCTGCTATTTAAAACAAGAAATTCATAAAAGGAGCTGTCAGATGATGAATGCGATTGAAACGAAGAATTTATCACTTTCCTATGGGGATACACTCATTATTAAAGAATTAGATTTGAAGATTCCTAAGGGTGAAATCACCGTGTTTATTGGCGGAAATGGCTGCGGAAAATCAACGCTGCTTCGTTCAATCGCTCGTCTTTTGAAGCCCAAATCTGGTTCTGTTTTGCTTGAAGGGAAAGCGATTGCCAAGCTATCCACAAAGGACATTGCTAAAAAAATGGCGATTCTACCTCAGTCGCCCTCAGCACCGGAAGGGTTAACGGTCCTTCAGCTTGTTAAACAAGGGCGCTATCCGCACCAAACGTGGTTAAAACAGTGGTCTGAAGAAGATGAGAAAAAAGTTAATGATGCCCTTAAGGCGACCCGATTAGAGGACTTAAAAGAAAGAACCGTTGATTCACTTTCAGGCGGGCAAAGACAGCGTGCTTGGATTGCGATGACGCTGGCTCAAGATACGGATATTATCCTCCTTGACGAACCAACAACATACCTAGATATGACCCACCAAATCGAAATCCTCGATTTGCTGTTTGAACTAAATGAAACGAAAAAACGGACGGTTGTTATGGTTCTTCATGATCTTAATCTAGCTTGCCGTTATGCACATAACGTGGTTGCTATTAAAAATCAAAAGGTATATGACCAAGGGAAACCAGAATACGTCATTAACCGCAGCCTTGTTAAAAATGTGTTTGGCATGGACTGTGAAGTAACGGTGGATCCATTATTTGGGACTCCGCTCTGCATTCCCTATGGAAAGGGCAGATGTATCCTCGATAAGGCGGTAGCGATGAATGGATAAATTATTCACGGTGAATCAATTAGAAAAATACAGATTCAAAT
This sequence comes from Neobacillus sp. KR4-4, assembly GCF_042136325.1. Classification (NCBI taxonomy): domain Bacteria; kingdom Bacillati; phylum Bacillota; class Bacilli; order Caryophanales; family Bacillaceae; genus Neobacillus; species Neobacillus sp. KR4-4. The sequence goes on along the minus strand of NZ_JBHHJU010000006.1, from coordinate 45,457 downwards.
CCGGCTTAGAGGACACTTTCAATGTGGCTGATCTCTTAGATGAAACGTACCTCAAAGATTTTTTGGAAAATTTATCCGTTGCGATTGGAGCCCCTTCTGAAAAAATAGCTGCTTCCATTTTTATCAAGCGCTATGCCTTTTTGGCCGTGATGACCTTATATTCAATGACGGCTTTAAATAAAAAGCTCAATGTATCGTTGGATAATATAAAAATGGAAGCAGCTGTACAGGGGAAAGATTGGCTGCCGGGGATTTCATTAAAGGATGCGGACCTACAGGACTGGGATGGAAACAACCGCACGGAATGGCGTTCAAGAGTTTTGAGAGATTTGTTTGCGAATAATATTTATCGACTTATCTCTCAATTGGAAAAAACCGTCGGAATATCAAAGTTAATCCTGTGGGAAAATATTGCAGTCTACTTATTTTGGCTCTATGAAACCGAGCTAAAAGATGATCATCAGGCTGCTGAGGATTTCCGTTACTTAATTTCTGAAGCGGAAGGGAAATTGTTTGGTAGATATAACCTAAATCCACTCCCAAAGTACTTTTCTGAAAAGACGTATTTGGAAGAATGGGATACAGAGGTAAGAGTAAGAAAGACCTGTTGTTTAACCTACCAACTGCCAGCAGGTAAGCGCTGCAAAACTTGCCCATGTACCCAAATGCTTAAGGACAGAAGGTGTCATGATGGAGAAAACATTTGTGAAGCAGTTCGAAGCTTTGCTTGAAAAGTATAGTGAACTAATGGTGGGGGAATCCACGGAGGAAACAAAGGAGAAGGTGAAGATGTGGGCGTTGTACACCCATATCGCCAAGTCGATGCCAGCTTTGGCTAAGCATTGGAATGGCCTTTACCCGGATGCGAAAGAAGAAATGAAGCAGATCATCAATGAAATTAAAGTCATGAATGAACAGCATCGCTCCTCTTCTCAAAAATAAATACATACAAAAACCGGAAGCATTTGATGCCTCCGGTTTTTGCTATTATTGAAGGGTACCGCCAGTTGGAAGCTGGTTCGTATATCCTTGAAATTGCTGATAGGATTGCTGAAGTTTTTGCTGGTCCGCTGCTTCGATCGCGTACCAGCCTTTTTTAAACATGAGATTATAAAGTTCACGCTGACAGTTTTGTGTTTCAGAGAAAATTTTCATAATGTCCTGATACAAGCCTTCGTGGCTTGCTTCATGCAGGGCCATGCTGTACGAAGTAGTCATATATTTTTCTGTTGCTAGTAAATCATTAATAAAATCACGGTCATTCATTTGCGGGGTCTTTGGTACTTGAGTTTCAGGGTTTTGAATCTTCTGTTGTTGGTTCATTATAAACTTACCTCCTTATAAATGGTCTAGCTCCAGGCCATACGCCGCTAAACGGTCGCTTCCGCTTTTCTTTATTGCATATTATTTAATGGTTGCTGCTGGCTGGCATGCTGGCCTAAGTGGCCTAGAATCTGTTGATAGTGGCGCTGGTGCATTTGGGCTACTTTTTCTGCTTCCGCTTTAATTTCAGGGTCCTGACACTGACCGGCAAAAAAGTGAGCTTTCTTCGCGGACAATAAGTTCCAAGACATCATATCGGTTAAATAAAGAGCATCCTTTGTTGACACGACTCCGGGAGGCTGTTGCATGGTTGCTTGTTGATTTTGCATATTCATATTGGGCATATTCATATTTTGTTGCTGCATAATAACCCTCCTAATTCATATAATCTTTACGCCTATATGGTCTCTCAAACGGACACATTTATGCAAAAAGAGAAACAGGCTGAAACAATCAGCCTGCTTTCCTTAGCGCTTATATTGATTATTCTGGCTGTTTTTTTTATCAAGATGAGCCTCTTCATTGCCTGGCCCGCCATTGCCCTTCACACTTGCCGCACTTACTCCAGCTTTGGAAGGGTCTTTTTTCATTTTTGCCATCGTTATCACCTCAGAAATAGGTTGCCCTTTTAGTTGAAAATATTTAAAAAATTTTTTTCAAAAAAAATCCAAATTTCCGCTTTTAATGATTGCACAAATTTTCGAAATATTCTATAGTAAATAGTAACAAGACTCATTCAAATGTGAATTTTTTTTGACTAAAAAATGAATGAGTATTCATTCAAGATTTGAAGGGGGAGACAATGTTGAACCATGTAATGAAAAAAGCAGCTGTCATAGGATCTGGTGTGATGGGGTCGGGAATTGCTGCTCATCTCGCGAATATCGGCATCCCAACACTATTATTAGATATTGTGCCACGTGAACTTACCAAAGCAGAAGAAGCAAAAGGACTGACCCTGCAAGATAAACAAGTGCGTAATCGAATAAGTGCAACTTCCATCCAAAAATTATTGAAACAAAAGCCTGCCCCACTGGCAGTGAAAAAGAATATAGCCTTAATTGAAGCGGGCAATCTTGAAGATGATCTATTTAAACTGAAGGACGTTGACTGGGTCATTGAAGTGGTCGTTGAAAACCTTAACGTCAAGAAACAGGTATTTGAAAAAGTTGATCAATACCGGAAACCAGGCAGTATTATTAGCTCGAATACCTCAGGAATTTCAGTAGAAGCAATGGTCGAGGGCCGTTCCGAAGATTTCCAAAAGCATTTCCTTGGTACCCACTTTTTTAACCCGCCGCGCTATTTGAAATTGCTTGAAGTGATTCCTACTCAATATACGTCTCCAGAAGTCCTTTCATTCATGAAAACTTTTGGTGAAGATGTTTTAGGAAAAGGTGTGGTGGTTGCAAAGGATACACCAAACTTTATTGCGAACCGGATTGGAACTTACGGACTTCTCGTAACTGTTCAGGAAATGTTGAAGGCGGGCCTTAGTGTCGGCGAAGTCGATTCAATCACCGGACCATTGATTGGCCGCGCAAAAAGTGCTACCTTCCGGACACTTGATGTAGTAGGCTTAGATACTTTCTATCATGTCGCTAATAACGTTTATGAAAAAGTCGAAGGCAAAGAAAAGGAAGTTTTCGAAATCCCTGCCTTTTTGAAAGAGATGGTGGAAAAAGGCTGGCTTGGAAGCAAATCAGGTCAAGGCTTCTTTTTGAAAAAAGGCAAAGAAATACTTGAGCTTGATCCAAATACATTAGAATATGGACCGCGTAAAAAGCTGTCCACACCTGCAGTTGAATTGGCGAAGCAGGAAAAAGGCACTGCCAATAAAATGAAAGCGCTTGTATACGCAAATGACCAGGCCGGACAATTCTTATGGAATACGCTGGCACAGTCACTTATATATTCCGCACAGCTATTAGGTGAGATTGCTGATGATATTGTTTCCATCGACCGAGCGATGAAATGGGGCTTTGGCTGGGAAACAGGCCCGTTTGAAACATGGGATGCAATCGGCGTTGAAAAGTCAGTTGCGAAAATGAAGGAAGCCGGCATTGAAATCCTAGCATGGGTCACAGAAATGCTGGAAAAAGGACATTCATCTTTCTATTTAGAAGAAAACGGTGAAAAGTTCTACTATGATAACGGTCAATATCGATTAGTGGAATTCAATTCGAAGGCCCTCGATCTTGAGAAGATCAAGAAGCAAAAGGGTGTCATTAAAAAGAATAGCGGAGCAAGTTTGATTGATATCGGTGATGGGGTTGCGCTGTTAGAATTCCATTCACCTAACAATGCGATTGGTCTTGATATCGTACAAATGATTAACTACGCAGTTGAAGAAGTAGAAAAGAATTATAAGGGTCTTGTCATCGGGAACCAAGGGAAGAACTTCTGTGTGGGTGCCAATTTGGCGATGATGCTCATGGAAGTACAGGATGACAATATTTATGAACTCGATCTGATTGTCCGTCACCTCCACAGTGCCTTGCTGAAAGTTAAGTACAGTTCTAAGCCAGTGGTCGCAGCCCCATTTGGTATGACACTCGGAGGCGGGGCAGAGGTTTGTTTGCCAGCAGCCCATATTCAAGCTTTAGCTGAAACGTATATGGGTCTAGTTGAAGCGGGCGTTGGTTTACTTCCAGGCGGTGGCGGAAACAAAGAGCTATATATGAAGCACTTAGAGAACCTGCCAAACGGGGTTCCGTTTGACCTGCAAACGATCGCCAATAAAGTGTTTGAAACGATTGCCACTGCAAAAGTTTCTACATCTGCGGAAGAAGCCCGTGAAAATAATTTCTTAAGTAAGTCGGATGGAATCAGTTTCAATAGTGACCATCTGATCTATGATGCAAAGCAGGCAGTCCTTGCCCTACACGAAAAAGGCTATAAAGCAAAAGTTCGCCGTAAAGTTCCGGTTGTCGGTGAAACAGGTTATGCGACCTTGTTACTTGGTGCTGAAGCAATGCGCCTATCTGGGTATATTTCAGAGCATGATCTGAAAATTGCTAAGAAAATTGCCTATGTAATCGCTGGCGGCAGGGTGCCGTTTGGTACAGAAGTAGATGAGCAATATTTATTGGATCTCGAACGGCAAGCGTTCTTAAGCCTCATTGCGGAGCCAAAATCGCAGCAGCGGATGCAGCATATGCTTGTGAAAGGTAAACCTTTAAGAAATTAAAACAAAGGGTCTGGCCCTTCTGCCAAAGGCTTTATTATAGCCAGTTTTGAATAAGGGTTCAGACCCTAAGATACTAATTTTCTAGTTTGAAAGAAAGCGAGGGAACTTACATGAGAGAAGCGGTAATCGTTGCCGGAGCAAGGACCCCGGTCGGAAAAGCAAAGAAAGGATCGCTTGCCCAAGTTCGCCCCGATGATTTAGGGGCATTAGTGGTAAAGGAAACATTAAAGCGTGCGGGAAATTATGAAGGAAATATTGATGATTTAATCATAGGCTGTGCTATGCCTGAGGCAGAGCAAGGCAACAATATGGCTCGGAATATCGGAGCTTTAGCTGGACTTCCCTATACTGTTCCTGCCATCACCGTCAATCGATTCTGTTCTTCAGGATTACAGGCGATTGCTTATGCCGCACAAGGAATCATGCTTGGCCACACTGATACAGCGATCGCTGGCGGCGCGGAATCGATGAGTATGATCCCGATGATGGGTCATGTTGTCCGTCCTAATATTAAACTAGCTGAGTCAGCTCCTCAATATTATATGGGCATGGGTCATACAGCCGAGCAAGTAGCCATGAAATATGGCATTTCACGTGAGGATCAAGACGCCTTTGCCGTAAGAAGCCATCAAAAAGCCGCGAAGGCAATTGCTGAAGGAAAATTCGTCGATGAAATCGTACCAGTGGACGCGACAATCCGGACTGTTGGCAAAGACAACAAACTCATTGAAAAAACAATTCAATTTTCAATGGATGAAGGTGTTCGTCCTGATACGAACCTAGAAACTTTAGGTACACTCCGCCCAGCCTTCTCGGTGTCAGGCACCGTAACAGCCGGGAATGCCTCACAAACTAGTGACGGGGCGGCCGCTTTGATGGTGATGGATCGGGAAAAGGCTGAATCACTGGGCCTTAAGCCGTTGGCGAAATTCCGATCGTTTGCCGTTGGCGGTGTTCCGCCTGAAATTATGGGTGTTGGGCCGGTTGTCGCGATTCCAAAGGCTGTCAAACTAGCTGGTCTTGAATTATCGGATATTAATTTATTCGAACTGAACGAAGCGTTTGCGTCACAATCACTGCAAGTCATTCGTGAACTCGGTCTGAACGAAGAAATTGTCAACGTCAATGGCGGTGCGATTGCCTTAGGACATCCACTCGGATGTACAGGTGCTAAATTAACGCTCACATTGATTCACGAATTAAAACGCCGCAACCAACAATTTGGTGTGGTAACAATGTGTATCGGCGGCGGAATGGGTGCGGCTGGAGTATTTGAATTACTGTAATTGTCCCGAGCATATAAATTTTTAGAAAGAGTCTGCTAGGCAGCTCCTTTCTAATAAAAGTTTAGGAGGAATAAACAATGACAAACCAAACAGAAAAAGTCATTAAAGGCGGTAGCTTTTTAATAGAGGATATTTCATATGACCGACTTTTTACACCAGAGGACTTTACCGACGAACATTTAATGATTGCGAAAACGGCAGAAGACTTTGTGGAAAAAGAAGTGGTGCCGCAGTTGGAACATTTAGAAAATCATGAGTTTGATCGTACGGTAAAGCTCCTTAAAAAAGCAGGCGAATTGGGCCTTTTAGCGGTAGATGTACCTGAGGAATATGACGGATTAGCCTTAGATAAGATTACCTCTTCTCTTTTGACCGAGAAAATGGCTGGAGGCGGCGGATTCTCCCTTTCACACGGTGCACACGTCGGAATTGGCTCGCTGCCAATCGTGTTATTCGGAAACGAGGACCAAAAACGCAGATATTTACCTGCACTTGCATCAGGAGAAAAACTTGCAGCTTATGCCCTAACAGAACCAGGTTCAGGTTCGGATGCCCTTGGCGCCAGAACAACAGCGAAATTAAATGCTGCAGGTACACATTATATCCTAAACGGGGAAAAACAATGGATTACCAATGCTGGCTTTGCCGATGTATTCGTCGTGTATGCCAAAATCGATGGCGAGCAATTTACTGCTTTTATCGTTGATAGAGATCTCCCAGGTGTTTCTACTGGGGCAGAAGAGAAAAAGATGGGGATCAAGAGTTCTTCTACTCGAACACTTATTTTAGAAGATGTGCCTGTTCCTGTTGAAAACTTATTAGGTGAAATTGGTAAAGGTCACGTCATTGCTTTTAATATCCTAAATATTGGCCGATATAAGCTAGCGGTCGGAAGTGTTGGCGGCTCTAAAAAAGCATTCGAACTCACCGTTAAGTATGCAAATGGCCGTCAGCAATTCAAAACACCGATTTCCCAATTCAATTTAACAAAAGAAAAGTTCGGTACGCTAGCCTCTGAAATTTATGCGGCCGAAAGCTCTGTTTATCGTACGATTGGCCTGTACGAAGATAATCAAGGCAAGCTGACAACTGAGCAAGAAAAGGACATTAAATTAGTGGCGAATTCGATTGCCGAATATGCGATTGAATGTTCACTGAATAAATTCTTCGCCAGTGAAGTATTAGCCCATGTAACAGATGAAGGCGTTCAAATACATGGTGGGTATGGCTTCATGCAGGAATATCCAATTGAAAGAGCCTATCGTGATGCACGGATCCAGCGTATTTTTGAAGGCACCAATGAAATTAACCGCTTGCTGGTGCCAGGCACCTTATTGAAAAAAGCCTTTAAGGGTGAGCTGCCATTATTCCAAAAAGCGATGGCTCTGCAAGAGGAATTAATGATGCTAATGCCAGAAGAGCCTGGTGACGAGCCGCTTGCACAAGAAAAATATCTAGTGAGAAATGCAAAGAAAATCGCTCTATTAGCAGCCGGTTTAGCGGCCCAAAAATTCGGCAAAGCACTTGAAAAAGAGCAAGAAGTGTTAGCCAATATCGCTGACCTTATTTCTAACGTGTATGCCATGGAATCTGTTGTGTTACGAACTGAGAAGGCAATTGCGAAAACGGGATTAGAGAAGAACAAGCAAAAGCTTCTGTATACACAAATCTATTGCCAAGAAGCTTTCAATCAACTTGAAGCGATTGCAAAAGAAACATTAGTTGCAGTTGAACAAGGTGATACACTACGGATGATGTTATCGTCGCTTCGTAAATTTACGCGTCATACCCCGATTAATGTGATAGCGAAAAAACGTGAAGCAGCCGATGTTATCATTGAAGCCGAGCGCTATATCGTTTAATGAAAATAGGCTCCCTTTCGATTAGAAAGGGAGCCTAAATTTTTATAGTAGAATAGGAAGGAATTTTGAAAAATTAGTCGAATTTTTTAAATTAGTACATATTTTTTGCATTAGGATTTTGAAAAACGTTATGATAATATTCAAGTGACGTTAAGATTTTTACGGGAAAGGGCGGTGAAATGAATGTCACTGACTTTTTATTGGTATCCGAAATGCGGCACCTGTCGAAACGCGAAGAAATGGCTGGATGCCCATCATCTTTCCTATGAAGAAGTACATATTGTGGAACATCCTCCAAGTCGTGAGGTGTTGCAGGATCTTTATCAAAAAAGTGGACTGGAATTAAAGAAATTCTTTAATACAAGTGGTATGAAATACCGTGAATTAGGTATAAAGGATAAAATGAAGTCTGCAACAGAGGAAGAACTGCTAGAATTACTTGCTTCCGATGGCATGTTAATCAAACGCCCAATTTTAACGGATGGCGAACGTGTCACCGTAGGCTTTAAAGAAGAAGAGTTTGAAAAAATGTGGCGATAAGCCGGCTCTTCATCACAATGGGAATCGATTTATTTCGATGATAGATTTTTAGAAAAAACAATGGAGGGATTTAGCGATGAGTACACCAAAAGAATTACGTTATTCAGAGGAACATGAATGGGTTAAGGTTGAAGGAGAAAAAGTTCGTGTCGGGATTACTGCGTTTGCACAGCATGAACTAGGAGATATCGTTTTTGTTGAGCTTCCAGAAGTGGGCGATGAAGTAACTGCCGACGAACCATTTGGTAGCGTAGAGTCTGTAAAAACTGTATCTGAGCTTTATGCACCTGTCAGCGGTAAAGTCGTGGAAGTGAATGAAGATTTAAGCGACAGCCCTGAATTTGTTAACGAATCACCATACGAAAAGGCATGGATGATTGTGATTGAACTATCTGACAGCAGCGAACTTGATAAGCTTATGACTGCTGAACAATATGAAGAAATGATCAAAGAAGACTAAAAAATAGGAAAAGGCACCTTGTCAAGGTGCTTTTTCTCTTAAATTCCCACTTTTTCTTCTACTATTTTTGGGAAACCTATAATAAATATATTGAAGAGGGTGGGAGCGTGGCATTAAAGCAGCAAAGGATAGACGTAACCGATCGGGTTATTGGCAAAATGAAAAATGGAGAAATGGAATTGTTTCTTGATAATACGCCAATTGGAAAAATGAAATTGACAGATCACATGCAGGTGGAATTAGAGCATCATTTTGAAGTGGAACAGCAGAAGATTTATCAACACCTGACGACAACTGAAGGGTCGGATGCTAAGTATACTGATTGTGATGAGGGCGGCTGGTGCTAGCTGAGTAACTTGGGTCTATAGTCACAAGCCTATTTTTTCAAAAGACAATAATGATATGGTTAACATAGTCAGAAGAAGGCACACGTAATCAATATTTTAGAATATGTTAACATAAAACAACTTCTAATACAGGTGATGGATGATGAATGATTCGTATGTTGACAAAGTTCTTATTGTCGAAGGAAAGTCGGATAAAAATAAGGTAAAAAAAATCGTGAAGGAACCAGTTGAAATCATTTGTACAAATGGGACCATCAGTATTACAAAATTAGATGAATTGATTGATTTCCTTGAAGATAAGGATGTCTATATTCTTGTCGATGCTGACTTCTCCGGTGAGAAACTTCGCAAGCAATTAAAACGCGAGTTACCCCAAGCCGAACATTTATATATCGACCGAATGTATCGTGAGGTAGCGACCGCACCAGTTCACCACTTAGCCACCGTACTATTAGGTGCAAATATTGATGTGCATACTGAATTTTTAGAAATGGGTTAAACGATAAATGAACGAATGGAATCGAATAGAATTATCTTCCTTTATTGAAGGGAAGGCAACTGGATTAGTGTATTTCTATACACCAATGTGCGGGACCTGTCAGGTAGCTTCAAAAATGCTCCAGGTCATCGAGGAACTAGTAAAGGTAGATATGGGTAAAATGAACCTAAACTTCTATCCAGACCTTGCTAGGGAATATGAAATTGAAAGTGTTCCTTGCTTGTTATTGGTCGAGGCTGGAGAAGTAAAAGAAACACTCTACGCCTTCCACTCCGTACCTTTTTTACTTGATAAAATAAAACAACAGATATTATAAGAGCAGATGTACATGTGCATCTGTTTTTTTTATGAATCCCAACCTTACGGACAAACCTCGTTGAAAAACCATGAAAATTCCGATATCCGACATATTTCTCAGGAAATTCTCTCGCCACTGCCCTGCTAAGTAGATAATTGTCGACCAATTTAAAGAGGATTTCTGGCCTATGTCTTGTATAGTAAATATAAGAGCATAGACCGGAGTGATGGAAGATGATAGAGGTATTGAAAACCTTTCAATTAGCAATCAAGCAGCAAGGGCATTTACTGCCATTACTTGAGCATATCCATACAAGAGTGAATTTAATTTGTGAACAAAATACCTATCAAATCTTCATGAAGGATAGGGAAATCTTCATCCTCCATGATAGCAAAGAGACTCAAACAATACCTGAGATTCGTGGGGATCTTTATGCGATGAGACAGCTGCTTACAGGGGAGGAAAGGTTGCGGACTCTTGAACGAAACGGTCAATTAAGTATTTCTGCTCCTATCCGCACAACCTTATTACTAGAGTCTATCTTCTATTTAACTAAAACGCAGGAACATATCGCGAAAATTACAAATTTTTAATCAAACCTATTGACTCGGAATTAAAATTTAGATAACATTATAATATAGAATATTTAGCTAATTATTACAATTTCATCAATACATTCTTATCGAGAGCGGCGGAGGGATTGGCCCTTTGATGCCCAGCAACCGGTTTACTACACATAATAACACGGTGCTAAATCCAGCAGAGCAATCAGCTCTGGAAGATGAGAAGTGTGAAGCCCCTCTTCTCTGAAGCAGGGGTTTTTGTATGGTGAGTTATCAAAAAAAGGAGGAAGCAAGATGAGTGAAAATCAAAAGAAATATCGTTTTGAAACATTAAGTGTCCATGGCGGCTTAACTCCAGATCCGGTAACAGGGGCCCGCGCTGTTCCGATTTACCAAAACAATGCATATCAATTTAAGAATACTGAGCATGCTGCAAACTTATTTAGCTTAGCAGAATCTGGATACATATACACACGAATACACAACCCAACGACCACTGTATTTGAAGAAAGAGTCGCTTTATTAGAAGGCGGTGTTGGTGCCTTAGCAGTGGCGAGCGGAATGGCCGCCATTACTCTTGCCATTTTAAATATTGCTGAGGCTGGCGATGAAATTGTTTCGGCTTCCAATCTCTATGGAGGCACCTATAATTTATTTGCAGTGACCCTTCCGAAATATGGAATTAACGTGAAATTTGTAGATCCAGAAAATCCAGAAAACTTCCGCCAAGCGATCACTGCCAAAACAAAAGCAGTCTTTGCGGAAACAATTGGTAATCCAAGCCTGCGCATCCTCGATATTGAAAAAGTGGCTGAAATTGCCCATGAAGCAGGTGTACCACTAATCGTTGACAATACTTTTGCCACTCCATACCTTTGCCGCCCAATTGAACATGGAGCAGATATTGTCATTCATTCCGCTACTAAGTGGTTATTAGGGAACGGAACGACAACGGGCGGAATTATTGTTGATGGCGGTAAATTCGATTGGAATTCTCCAAGATTCCCAGGCTTTACAACACCAGATGCAAGCTACCATGATTTGGTTTATGCAGAAGCCTTAGGCGCGGTGGCTTATATTATCAAAGCACGTGTCCAATTGCTTCGTGATCTAGGGCCGGCATTAAGTCCGCAAAATTCCTTCCAGTTTGTCCTTGGACTTGAAACTCTGCATGTCCGGATGAAGGAGCATGTCGCAAATACTAAAGAAGTCGTCGATTACTTAACTAACCATCCTGCCGTAGAATGGGTTTCCTATCCTGGTCATCCATCCCATCCTGATTATGAACTAGCTAAAAAGTATCTACCAAAAGGTGCCGGTTCGATGGTGGTATTCGGAATTAAAGGCGGAAAAGAAGCAGGGGCTAAATTAATTGATTCCATCACACTTTGGGCACATGTGGCCAATGTTGGTGATGCAAAAAGTTTAATTATTCATCCGGCCAGCACCACTCACCAGCAATTAGATGCCCAAGGCCTGATCGCTGCAGGTGTAACAGAGGATTTAATTCGCCTATCCATCGGGATCGAGAATGTAGAAGATCTGATTGAAGACCTAGAGTCGGCTATTGTTTCGGCAACTGGTTTAACTTCATTAAACATTAATGCCTAAACTTATTTTATTGAATAAGAAACTATTTCATTGACACCCCTTTTTATCCGTGATACGATACTTTTGTAATATAGTTACTTAAACAAATTCACGTTTGAATTAAATATAGGAATTGATACTCTTATCAAGAGAGGTGGAGGGATGTGCCCGATGAAGCCCGGCAACCGTCAATATTTATTATTGAAATGGTGCCAATTCACACAAAGCGTTTGCTTTGGAAGATGGGAGAAAGGATTATTATTTATGATGCCTTTCTGCCTGCGCAGAAAGGCTTTTTATTTTGATAACATAGAATCTTTTCGTAAAAAAAGTCAAACCCTATATTAGATTAAACGGTATATTACAAAAAAAATCTTTCAGAATTTTAAGGTAAATTGGATAAAAAGCAGGTGATACAATGATTTCTATAAAAAGTGTTCAGAAAATTTTTCCCTCCAAGCAGGGTCAGCTTAGAGCCGTTGATGATGTAAACCTAGAAATTCAAGATGGTGAAATTTTCGGGGTAATTGGATACAGTGGTGCTGGTAAAAGTACATTGATTAGAATGTTAAATGGTTTGGAACTGCCGACCAGTGGGACCGTAACCGTTGCTGGCCGCGTGGTTTCAAAAATCAAAGGGGCTGAACTTCGAAAAGCCCGGCAAGAGATCAGTATGATTTTTCAGCATTTTAACTTATTGTGGTCAAGAACCGTTAGTGAAAATATTGCTTTTCCCTTAGAAATTGCAGGCATCAAAGGTCCTGAGCGCCAAAAAAGAGTAAGTGAACTAATTAAATTAGTCGGCCTGGAAGGTAGAGAGAATGCTTATCCATCCCAGTTAAGCGGCGGACAAAAGCAACGTGTTGGGATTGCAAGGGCGCTTGCCAACAATCCGAAAGTACTTCTTTGTGATGAAGCTACTTCTGCCCTCGACCCACAAACGACCGATTCTATTTTGGAATTGTTAGTTGATATAAATAAAAGGCTCGGTCTGACTATTGTTCTTATTACCCATGAAATGCATGTAATCCGCAAGATTTGTCACCGGGTTGCCGTCATGGAAAGTGGAAGGGTCGTCGAACTTGGACAAGTATTAGATGTATTCAAAAATCCACAGCAGTCGATTACGAAACGATTTGTCCAGCAGGTAACCGAACCAGAAGAAACGAAAGAAACTGCTGAACATTTAATTGAACGTTATCGTTCCGGTCAAATTGTTCAACTAACTTTTATTGGGGAGTCTGTTGAACAGCCGATCATTACAAATGTCATTCGCCATAATAACGTGACCGTTAATATCTTGCAAGGGAAGATTTCACAAACCCAAAGCGGGTCCTATGGAACCTTATTCATTCATATTGATGGGGACGAAGCAGAAGTCAATAAGGCAGTCGACTATATTCGTTCACAGCAAGTAGGAGTGGAGGTGGTTACAAGTGAATAGTAAACCGTATTTCGAAGATTTTGATTGGCCGGCAATGTGGGAAGCAACGAGACAAACTCTTTATATGACAGGGATTTCCGTTGTGGCTACATTTATTCTTGGTATCCTGCTTGGATTGTTGTTATTTCTTACTTCAAAAGGAAGTCTCTGGAGTAATAAACCCATTAATGTGGTCATTAGCGGCGTGGTAAATATATTCCGGTCCATTCCTTTTATTATTTTAATTGTCTTATTAATCCCGTTTACAACGATACTTTTCCGAACCATGATTGGTGAAAATGCCGCATTGCCAGCATTGATTATTGGTGCCGCACCATTTTATGCTAGGATGGTGGAAATTGGCCTCAGGGAAATTGATAAAGGCGTGATTGAAGCAGCAAAGTCAATGGGTGCAACAACAAGTACGATCATTTGGAAGGTTCTTTTACCAGAATCGATGCCAGCGCTGGTCTCTGGAATAACCGTAACCGCGATTGCTCTTGTTGGTTATACAGCAATGGCAGGAGTCATTGGAGCAGGTGGTTTAGGAAATCTTGCCTATCTTCAAGGCTTTCAACGAAATCAAAACGATGTAACTTTAGTCGCAACCATCATTATTTTAATTATTGTGTTTATCATTCAGTTTATCGGTGATTTTATCACTTCAAAATTAGATAAAAGATAAAGGAGAGGTCAAAATGAAAAAAATATTAAGTTTATTGTTAGCATTGTCTATCGTATTTGTTGTCGCAGCTTGCGGCAAGTCAGAGGAAAAATCAGAAGGAACTACTGGTGGCAAAGAAGCAGAAACTACAAAATTAGTGGTTGGAGCATCTAACGTTCCCCATGCAGAAATCCTTGAAAAAGCAAAACCGCTTTTAAAAGAAAAAGGCATTGACTTAGAAATCAAAACATTCCAAGATTATGTATTACCAAACAAAGCATTGGCATCAAAAGAACTTGATGCAAACTATTTCCAGCACATTCCTTACTTAAATTCTCAAAATAAAGAAAATGGTTATGGCTTTGTTAATGCTGGCGGTATCCATATTGAGCCAATCGGTGTTTATTCAAAGAAATATAAAAAGTTAAGTGATCTTCCAAAAGGTGCACATTTAATCATGAGCAACTCTGTAGCTGACCATGGCCGTCTTCTTTCTTTACTTGAAAAAGAGGGAGTTATCAAATTAAAAGAAGGCATTGATAAAACGAAAGCAGAATTAAAAGATGTTGTTGAAAATCCTAAAAACCTAAAGTTTGATACCAACTATGAAGCAGCATTACTTCCAAAAATCTATAATAATGGCGAAGGTGACGCGGTCCTAATCAATTCTAACTATGCGATTGATGCAGGCTTAAACCCAGTTGAAGATTCCATCGCCATTGAAGACAAAGAATCACCTTATGTAAACGTGATTGCTGTCCGCAGCGGTGACGAAAATAAAGACAGCATCAAAACATTAGTGGAAGTTCTACATTCAAAAGAAATTCAAGACTTCATTCTTGAAAAATACAAAGGTGCCGTTGTACCGGTTTCTGAGTAACTTATAAATAGGAAGAAAGTCAGTGTGTTAAACACTGGCTTTTTCTATGCCGATGCCTAAAACGGTATACATTTAAACAGTTTCATTGGGTAAAAATAGGAAGACCATTAGACCCGAATTCCATTGGCAAAAAGTAATAAAATGAGGTATGATTTTACTCGAGTGCATTTTCCTTATTTAGGATTAATCAGAATTTTCATTAAAAATACCCTTTCATTCTCATTTGATACTAGCTTAATGAAAATAGGTGCTATGTTTTTACTGTTTAAGAGTTGCTAATACATTTCATTTGTTATAAGATTGGAATGAGAATAAAATGAGAATAGGGTTATCAAACGACCCGATTACATGATACAACACTTTCTCTTTGGAGGTATAGATATGGCTGGATCAACGTTAACGATCAAAGATTTACATGTAGCAATTGATGGGAAAGAAATATTAAAAGGTGTAAACCTTGAAATAAAGGGTGGAGAAATCCACGCAATCATGGGACCAAATGGAACAGGTAAATCCACTTTATCTTCTGCCATTATGGGCCATCCAAAATATGAAGTAACAAGCGGATCTATCACTCTAGATGGACAAAATGTTCTTGAAATGGAAGTAGATGAGCGTGCACGGGCTGGGCTATTCCTAGCAATGCAATATCCAAGTGAAATTAACGGCGTAACAAATGCCGATTTTTTACGTTCAGCACTAAATAGCCGTCTTGGTGAAGGAAATGAAATTTCATTAATGAAGTTTATCCGTAAAATGGATAAGCAAATGGAATTCCTTGAAATGGACCTTGATATGGCACAACGTTATTTAAACGAAGGCTTCTCCGGCGGTGAGAAAAAACGTAACGAAATCTTGCAATTAATGATGTTAGAACCAAAAATTGCAATCCTAGATGAAATTGACTCCGGACTAGATATCGATGCCCTAAAGGTAGTATCAAAAGGAATCAATGAAATGCGCGGCGAGGATTTCGGCTGCTTAGTGATTACACACTATCAACGTCTTTTAAACTATATCACTCCAGACCATGTGCATGTAATGATGCAGGGCCGTGTTGTAAAATCCGGCGGACCTGAACTAGCACAACGCTTAGAAGCTGAAGGATATGACTGGATCAAACAAGAACTTGGAATTGAAGATGAAACAGTTGGGCAAGAAGCGTAAGAGAGGGTTAGGAGGATTACAATGACAACAGAAATCAAATTATCATTTGATCAGGAAAATGTCCGCTCTTTTTCAAAAGAAACGAGCGAGCCGGCTTGGTTCGAGGAGCTCCGTCTTAAAGCATTAGCTGATTTTGAGCAGCTTCCAATGCCAAGACCTGATAAAACAAAGATTGATAAATGGAACTTCACCCAGTTCACTCAACATACAGTATCAAGTGCTCCCATCACTTCTCTTGCTGAATTACCAGAAGAGGTAAAAGCATTAATTGATATGGAAGCCGAAAATAAAAATTTATATATTCAACGAAATCAAACTCCAGCTTTTTTATCTTTATCTGAAGAGCTAAAAAGCCAAGGTGTTATTTTTACAGATATCTTTACCGCTGCGAAGGAACATGGTGACGTCCTGAAAAAGTATTATCTTACTCAGGCCATCAATGCCGATGAACATCGCTTAACTGCCCTGAATGCGGCACTGGTTAACGGAGGAGTTTTCTTATACATTCCGAAAAATGTAGAAGTTTCTGAACCGATTCAGGCCGTGTTTGTGCAGGATGATGCCGAGGCGAATTTGTTTAACCATGTAATCGTTGTGGCTGAGGATAATAGTGCGGTGACATATGTTGAAAACTACATTTCCACCGTGGAAACTTCTAATGCATTAGTTAATATTTTGACGGAAGTCATTGCGAATGTTAACGCAAGCGTACGTTACGGTGCTGTTGATACCTTGGCTAAAGGTATTACGACATATGTAAATCGCCGCGGCGTTGTTGGCAGAGATTCTAAAATTGAATGGGCCCTTGGTTTAATGAATGAAGGAAATACCATTTCAGAAAATACAACGAACCTTCTTGGCGACGGTTCGTCAGGCGATACAAAAACGGTTGTTGTCGGACGTGGTGACCAAACACAGAACTTTACCACAAAGGTTGTACACTTCGGAAAACATACCGTCGGAAATATCTTGAATCATGGTGTTGCTAAGGATAGTGCTACATCGATTTTTAATGGAATTGGTAAAATTGAGCATGGTGCATCTAAATCAGATGCAGAGCAAACTTCCCGTGTTCTGATGCTAAGTGAAAAAGCACGCGGCGACGCTAACCCGATTCTTTTAATTGATGAAGATGATGTCGTAGCTGGCCACGCAGCATCTGTAGGTCGTGTGGATCCTGTTCAACTTTACTACTTAATGAGCCGCGGAATTCGTAAAGAAGAAGCAGAACGCTTAGTCATTCATGGATTCTTAGCCCCTGTCGTTAACCAGTTACCGATTGAAGGAGTAAAGAAACAGTTAACTGAAGTAATTGAAAGGAAAGTACGCTAATGAATATCAGGGATATTCGCGCACAATTTCCAATCTTAGATCAAGAAGTCAATGGGAAGCCATTAGTATACTTGGATAGTTCGGCAACATCTCAAAAACCCATCCAAGTAATCGAGGCGGTTGAAAAATATTATCGTGAAATTAATTCCAATGTCCATCGTGGTGTGCATACACTAGGAACAAGAGCAACGGATGCTTACGAAGGGGCAAGGGAAAAGGTCCGTAAGTTTATCAATGCCAAGTCTACTCAAGAAGTGATTTTTACAAGAGGAACAACAACCTCTCTTAATACCGTAGCTGCAAGCTATGCGGCGGCGAATTTAAAAGCAGGCGATGAAATCGTCATTACGTATATGGAGCATCACAGCAATATTATTCCGTGGCAGCAAGTGGCAAGACGGACCGGTGCTCAGTTGAAATACATTCCATTACAAGAAGATGGAACCATTTCACTTGATGACGTTCGTGCAACGATTACTTCAAACACGAAAGTCGTTTCTGTTATGCAAGTATCCAATGTCCTTGGCGTCATTAATCCAGTCAAAGAGATAGCGCAAATTGCTCATGAAAACGGAGCAATTATGGTTGTCGACGGGGCTCAAAGTGCACCGCATATGAAGATTGATGTTCAAGATTTAGATTGTGATTTTCTTGCTTTTTCTGGACATAAAATGTGCGGTCCGACCGGCATTGGTGTCCTTTATGGAAAAAAACATCTGCTCGAAAACATGGAACCCATCGAGTTCGGCGGTGAAATGATTGATTTCGTGCAATTGTATGAATCAACATGGAAAGAACTGCCATGGAAGTTCGAAGGCGGTACACCAATCATTGCTGGGGCCGTTGGTCTTGGCGCTGCCATCGACTTTTTAAATGAAGTGGGCTTAGACCAAATTGCCGAACATGAACATAAACTTGCAGCTTATGCGTTAGAAAAAATGGCAACTGTAGAAGGTATGACTATTTATGGTCCTCTTGACCCAGCGAAGCGGGCAGGACTAGTCACCTTTAATATCAGTGATGTTCATCCACATGATGTGGCAACTGTTCTAGATGCAGAAGGAATTGCGGTTCGTGCTGGACATCATTGTGCCCAGCCGCTAATGAGATGGCTAAAAGCCTCCGCAACAGCACGTGCAAGCTTTTACCTATACAACACAGAAGATGATATAGATAAACTTGTTGAAGGACTTGTTAAAACAAAGGAGTATTTCAGCGATGTCTTCTAATTTAGATAATCTTTACCGTCGGGTGATTATGGACCATTATAAAAATCCACGTAATCGTGGCGTTTTAGAGGATGGCAGTCTGACGATTAATATGAATAACCCCACATGTGGGGACCGGATTCAATTGACCCTTAAAGTGGTTGATGGAATCGTGGTTGACGCAAAGCAAGAAGGCGAAGGCTGTTCGATTTCCATGTCATCCGCTTCAATGATGACCCAGGCGATTAAAGGGAAAACGATTGAAGAAGCGTTAAAACTTTCAACAATCTTTTCTGACATGATGCAAGGCAAAGAGTATGACGAAGATATCGATTTAGGTGATATCGAGGCACTTCAAGGGGTAGCTAAATTCCCAGCCCGCATTAAATGTGCGACATTAGCTTGGAAAGCAATGGAAAAAGGATTGAAAGAAGAGGAAAAAGAATAGGATGAAATAGGGCATTTTTAGGCCTTATTCGTTTAAGAAATGGAGGAACACGACGATGGCGAAAAAAATGCCGGAAATCGGTGATTATAAATATGGTTTTGCCGATAAAGACGTTTCCATATTCCGATCTAAGCGTGGTTTAACATCTGAAATTGTAGAAGAAATTTCTAAATTGAAGAATGAACCACAATGGATGTTAGACTTCCGTTTGAAGTCGCTTGAGCATTTTTACAAAATGCCAATGCCACAATGGGGCGGCGATCTAAACGCATTAAACTTTGATGAAATTACTTACTATGTAAAACCATCTGAGAAATCCGAGAAGTCTTGGGATGAAGTACCTGAAGAAATCAAGGCTACGTTCGATAAACTGGGAATTCCTGAAGCGGAGCAAAAGTACCTTGCTGGGGTATCTGCACAGTATGAATCTGAGGTAGTTTACCACAACATGAAGGAAGAACTTGAAGATCTAGGAATTGTCTTTAAAGATACGGATTCTGCTTTACGGGAAAATGAAGATATTTTCCGCGAACACTGGGCAAAAGTTATCCCGCCAACAGATAACAAATTTGCAGCCCTTAACTCGGCTGTTTGGTCTGGCGGCTCGTTCATCTATGTACCACCGGGTGTGAAAGTGGATACGCCATTACAGGCATATTTCCGCATCAACTCCGAAAATATGGGTCAATTTGAACGTACATTAATCATTGTTGATGAAGGCGCGCATGTGCATTATGTTGAGGGCTGTACAGCACCAGTTTATACAACGAACTCCCTGCACAGTGCTGTCGTTGAGATTGTGATTAAAAAGGATGCTTACTGCCGTTATACAACGATTCAAAACTGGGCGAACAACGTCTTTAACCTTGTTACTAAGCGTGCGGTTTGTGAAGCAAACGCGACAATGGAATGGATTGATGGTAACATCGGTTCGAAATTAACGATGAAGTATCCAGCCGTTATTTTAAAAGGTGAAGGCGCACGTGGTATGACACTTTCTATCGCAATTGCTGGTAAAGGTCAGCACCAAGATGCTGGTGCAAAAATGATTCATTTAGCACCAAATACATCATCAACGATTGTTTCGAAGTCCATTTCTAAGCATGGCGGGAAAGTAACTTACCGCGGTATCGTTCACTTCGGTCGTAAGGCTGACGGAGCCCGTTCTAATATCGAATGTGATACCTTAATCATGGATAACAAGTCGACATCAGATACGATTCCTTACAATGAAATCTTAAACGATAACATTTCACTTGAGCATGAAGCGAAAGTTTCGAAGGTATCTGAAGAGCAGCTCTTCTACTTGATGAGCCGTGGGATCTCAGAACAAGAAGCTACTGAAATGATCGTAATGGGCTTTATCGAGCCGTTTACAAAAGAATTACCAATGGAATATGCCGTTGAAATGAACCGTCTCATTAAGTTTGAGATGGAAGGTTCTATCGGATAATCGTTTTATAAAAAAACCCGCTTGCCGAGGATGGCAGGCGGGTTTTTTGTGCTGGAGATTGGGGATACTCTCGGATGGGTATGGGATACTCTCGGATGGGTATGGAATACTCTCGGATAGGGTTGGAATACTCTCAATAGCCACAAACACTGGCGGATAGAACCGCTTTACTGGCGGATACCACCCCAATACTGGCGGATACCACCCCGATACTGGCGGATACCACCCCATTACTGGCGACAACCACCTTTTCAAAAATTACCACCTTCCAAAAATGGTTATGCTATTATTAATAGTTGGAGGTGAGTTTTTTGATCTATATCGGCGTAACAGGCTGGGGCGATCATGACAGCTTATATCCAGGTCAGATATCCTCACGGGACAAGCTAAAAGCCTATGCGGGACATTTTCCTATCGTTGAAGTAGATTCGGCCTTTTATGCGATTCAGCCGAAAAGAAATGCTGAAAAGTGGGTCAATGAAACACCGGCCGGCTTCCAGTTTATCGTCAAAGCCTACCAAGGAATGACCGGACATATGCGCGGGGAAATTCCTTTTGAAAACAAACAAGCGATGTTTAGTGCTTTCAAAGAATCGCTCGAGCCTTACATAGAAACCAATAAATTAGCCATGACCCTCTTTCAATTTCCACCCTGGTTTACATGTTCGAGAGAAAATGTCCAATACCTAAGATGGTGCAAGCAGGAAATGGGGGATATTCCATCTGCATTAGAATTCAGACATCAATCCTGGTTTGTCCCCCAGTATCGTCAAAAAACCATTGAGTTTATGAGAGAACTAAAATGGATCCATAGCATTTGCGATGAGCCGCAATCAGGAGAAGGGTCCATCCCAATGGTATTGCAGTCAACCACTCCTGAGAAGGTCCTCGTCCGTTTCCATGGCCGTAATTTTCATGGCTGGCAAAAACGAATCGGAGTGGATTGGCGCGAGGTTCGTTATCTTTACCGCTATAACCAACAAGAGTTAGAAGAATGGGCAAACTCCATTCAAGAATTAGCTAAAGACTCGAAAGATATCTATCTCCTTTTTAACAACAACTCTGGCGGAGATGCTGCTGATAATGCAAAGGAAATGATCAAACTTTTGCATCTCGAATACAAGGGGCTTGCTCCACGCCAGTTGGACCTACTATAAAAAGTTAGGAGAAGAAATAACATGGAATGGATCATAATCGTATGTATCGGTATAATCGGAAGCTCTTTAGGCTCGCTCATTGGTTTAGGAGGCGGGATTGTAGTTGTTCCCTCATTACTTTATTTATCAACCCTGCCAGCATTTGGGCATATAACCCCTCAGGTTGCGGTCGGAACCTCCCTTTTTACGATGATTTTCACAGGACTTTCCTCCACCTTAGCGTATATGAAACACAAGACCATTGATTATAAAAGCGGCTTGATTTTTCTGATTGGCAGCGGTCCTGGGAGTATTTTAGGTGCGTGGGTAACAGAAGGGTTACAAATGAAGACCTTCAATATCTTTTTCGGGTTATTTATTATTTTTGTTTCGATAATTTTATTATTAAAGGATAAATTAAAGCCATTGCCATATAAGAAGGACCGGGGAATCGTCCGCACGTTTATCGATAATCGAGGGAATACCTCAGAATATGGATATAATCCAGTGATCGCCATTTTGATTTCCTTTGTTGTAGGTTTTATCTCAGGGATTTTCGGGGTGGGCGGCGGCTCCTTACTGGTTCCAACGATGATTTTGATTTTCTTTTTTCCGCCCCATGTGGCGACGGCTACATCGATGTTTATGATTTTGCCAACTTCAATACTAAGTTCGATTACGCATATTACCTTAGGAAATGTTGACTGGATATACGCCCTGGCATTAGTCCCTGGGGCGTGGATTGGAGCCCAAATTGGTGTTTATTTAAACACTAAGCTTACGAGTAAAACGATTGTCTTAATTTTACGAACGATTCTCATCGTTGTTGGGATTCGTTTAATTTATCAAGGAATTCTAGGGTAGGTACAGAATGGAAACCATACATATTTATCATACAAATGATGTCCACAGTCACATAGAAAATTGGCCGCGAATTAAGCAATTCTTATCAAATAAACATGAAGACCATCAGAAAAAGGATGAGGACATGTTTCTCTTTGACATTGGTGATTTTATTGACCGCTGGCATCCCTTCACAGAGGCTACCAAGGGAAAGGGTAACATCGACCTTTTAAATGAAAGCCATTATACAGCGGTAACAATCGGCAACAATGAAGGTGTTAACCTTCCTTACGACGACTTAAATACGCTTTATGAACATGCACAGTTTGATGTACTATTAGCAAACCTTTACCAGACAAATGATGGCTGCCCTGCCTGGGTAAAGCCATATAAGGTATATCAAACGAAAAAGGGAACAAGGGTAGGCGTCATCGGTCTTACCGCATACTTTTTCCATCTATATGGATTATTAGGATGGAAAGTAACTGAACCAATCAGCGAACTAAAAAAATGGATGGAACGATTAAAAGCTGAATCGGACATCATCATTTTACTTTCCCATCTCGGACTACAGGAGGATGAAGCAATCGCAGCTGCATTTCCTGATATTGATGTCATCTTAGGCTCACACACACATCACTTTCTTGAAAAAGGAAAGTTTGTAGGTAATACCCTCCTTGGTGCAGCAGGAAAGTACGGGCATTATGTCGGGCAAGTTACACTCAATCTGAACGAAGAAAAAACGATGATAAGTAAGGAAGCTCTTCTTTATGACTGGAAGGATCTGCCAATGGTTCGCAATGAGCAGGATCTAATTGATGGATATTTTTCAAAAGGAAAATCCTTATTAAATCAAAAAGTAACCACCTTAAAAACTCCCCTAAAATCCGAATTGTTTCAGGAAACGGAGTTTTCTCGCCTGCTTTGCAGAGCATTAAGGGAATGGTGTCAAACCGATTGTGCGATGATTAATGCGGGACTCCTCTTAGGCTCTTTAGAGGATGATGTAACGGTATACGATTTGTTAAAAATCTGTCCGCATCCTATAAATCCCTGTGTAGTGGAACTGACCGGTTTGGAATTAGAAAAGGTCCTGCGGGAAACAAAAAATGAAGCATTATTCACTAGAGAGATTAAAGGTCTTGGATTCAGAGGGACCCTATTAGGGGTATTTGTCTATGATCAAATTAGCTTCCAGGATGAAATCATCCTCGTAAATGGGATGCATTTGGAGCCTGAACGTAATTACAGTTTGGCTCTTCCTGACATGTTCACGTTTGGTCACTTTTTCAAAGAGGTACTGCCACATAAGGAAAAGAAATATTTCTTACCGGAATTTCTTCGCGATATTTTAAAGTGGAAATTACAAAGCCAATCATAGCCCTAAACACGCTTTTTCCTTTCTAATCATAATGTGATAGTGAGGAAAGGAGTGTGGGGAATCTGTGGTTGATCTATTACCCATTAATATAAATGGCCATATGTTTATCGGTGTTTCAGTTTTACTTCCGAAAACCACTTTGCTATCGATCTCAAATGATAAAGGGTATATCATGTGCGGCGCTTTAGACGTAGGGTTGTTAAACGATAAACTAAAGGATCGCAAAATAATTGCCGGCCGTGCCGTCGGAGTAAGGACCATTGAACAGCTTCTGAATGCCCCCTTAGAGTCTGTTACTGCCGAGGCTGAAGAATTAGGCATTCACCCTGGCATGATTGGCAGAGACGCATTATTAAAAATGATCTAAAAAGCTTGCTACAGACAGCAAGCTTTTTTCTATGAATGCGGATGGACATAACTCTCAATTCATTAAGAATATTTTTAGCCACTTTTTTAGGCTAGTTCCTCTTTTTAGAGCATACATATAGCTTGAAGGGGTGATTTTCTTGACGAAGTTTCGCAGACGGCGACCTAAAAAGGGACCGTTGCCTTTCCGTTATGTCATGCTATTGACGTTTATTTTTTTTCTATTCTCTACCGCGACTGGATTATGGCTTGTAAATAAGGGGATTGAACCTACTTTGATGAGGATTGCTACTTCTGAAACCCGAAATATTGCTTCATTAGTCATTAATAAGGCAATCACAAAGCGGACAACTGATACGGGGGAAGACAATGAGGTCATTGTGATATTGCCCAGTGAAAATGGAAAAGCTTCAAATGTTAAACTTAATACCGTTTATATAAACAGGGTCTTAGCGGAAACGACCGCACAAATTCAAAAGAACCTGAAAGCAGCCAAAAAAGGGGATCTGTCCTCACTGGAGCAGTTAACCGATGTAGAAATAGAAACGCAAAATTCGAATAAGGAAGACGGAATTATTTGGTATGTCCCGCTTGGTCAAGCAACGAATATTTCATTATTAGGAAATATTGGGCCAAAAATTCCAGTCAAGTTTCATGCCATTGGTGAAGTGGAGCCAGATGTAAAAATTGAAACGAAAGAAGTGGGGATTAATAATACCTGGGTCGATGTTTCCATTCATATTGTAGTCTCCGTCCAAATCATCACTCCCTTTGCTACGAAGATCACAAAGCTGACGCAAAGTATCCCTGTTGATGGATCGCTCATCCAAGGAGATGTTCCGCAATTCTATAATGGCGGCGGCGGTATTACCCCATCGATTCAACTTCCTGATAAACAGACAGACACGAAGAAATCAGATACGAAAAAATAGGACGATCCACGGTGGAAAGTCCTATTTTTTGCGTGCATTCATCCGTTCCATCCGCTTCCATTTCGCTAAATGCGGGTATGGATCAAAAGACCATTCGGTGACACCGTTGTCTTTGTACATCCCGTAATGTAAATGGGGAGGAAATTTTCCTGAGGTACCTGGAGGGCCGTACCCGGAACTTCCTACACCGCCAATGACCATTCCCGGCTCTACCACTTGACCGATTTTTAAATCCTTAGCAAAACCGCTTAAGTGGGCGAAGTAATGATACGTATTATTAATATCGCGAATCCCGATTCTCCAGCCGCCAAATTTATTCCAGCCTTTCATTTCAACAATACCATAGTTAGTTGCTCGAACAGGAACGCCGTAGCCAGCAAAGATATCGGTGCCTTCGTGTATCCTGCGGCCGCCCCACCCACGGGCCGACCCCCACGTGCTCCTGTAACTGTGATTGCTGCGGATAGGAACGGGGAAGACTTGAGTATCCAAATCAATTCGGCCGAAATGCCGATATATTTTTGCTTTTCCAGCAATGATACTTACGGTTTTATCGCGATGATAGTAATTCCATAAGCCGATTTTTATATTATCATGATCGACACCGTAGGATAGGAGATATTTTGCAAACGCATAGAGGACATCCTCATCATTTTTAGCACTTGCCTTTCCATCGCCATCCCCATCTACCCCTTTCCCATCAAAAAATTGAATTGTGGCTGGGTTTTCTTCCAAAGGATTTGGATTGGTTAATCCAGACCATTCTTCTGGACGAAAATAAATGCCAATCACACTATCTGGTTTAGGTAAGTCTCTGCGGACCTGGCGGATGCTTCTTTCGTATTGATCAATGGCCGCTAAATAGTACCAAGGAATTTGTGTAACCGTTTCTACCTTCTTATACAGCTTCATTCGTTCTTGGTATGGATTCGGTTCATTTGCAGCGGCATGAACATCCGTAACAGCCAATGAAGTGCTAAGGAAAAAAAGAAAAGTTCCCAATAATAGAACAGCCCGCACAAGAATCCTCCTTCCAATTAATGTACAAGGTTAGTTTATGTTTTCTAAACCATTTCATAATGGTTAATAAATGGTAAACTTTTTAGGGGCTGATGAAAGCGGTTCATCAAGTTAATATTATCCGATATGCTTGTCGTTATTTTTTCCGTATGTTAAAGTGACAAGGAGGATCTATTTCTAGCTTCAAGGGGTGTATTCATTAATGAGTAAGAAAGAAGAGATTTTACGAAAACCGGATTGGTTAAAAATAAAATTAAACACAAATGAGTCTTATACGGGCTTAAAGAAAATGATGCGTGAAAAAAATCTTCACACAGTTTGTGAAGAAGCCCGCTGCCCTAATATTCATGAATGCTGGGCAGAAAGACGTACGGCAACCTTCATGATTCTTGGTGATACATGCACACGTGCATGCCGTTTCTGTGCCGTTAAAACTGGTTTGCCAACCGAGTTGGATTGGCAAGAACCAGAAAGAGTGGCAGACTCCGTTCAATTGATGAACTTAAAACATGTCGTAGTCACCGCCGTAGCCCGCGATGATCTTAGGGATGGAGGGGCAGCTGTTTTTGCTGAAACAGTCCGCGCTATTCGCCGCAAAAATCCATTTACAAGCATTGAAGTTCTTCCGTCTGACATGGGTGGGAAAGAAGAAAATTTACGTCTGTTAATGGACGCAAAACCTGATATCTTAAATCATAACATCGAAACGGTTAAACGAATGACCCCTAGAGTAAGAGCCAGGGCGAAATACGATCGTTCCCTTGAATTCCTTCGTCGTGCCAAAGAAATGCAGCCAAATATTCCAACAAAATCGAGTCTAATGGTTGGACTAGGAGAGACAAAGGAAGAAATTCTTGAAGTGATGGATGATTTAAGAGCAAATCACGTCGATATTATGACCATTGGTCAATATCTACAGCCGACCAAAAGTCATCTTAAAGTTGAAAAATATTATAGCCCAGATGAATTTAAAGAATTACAGCAAATTGCATTAAGTAAAGGCTTTAGTCATTGTGAAGCTGGCCCGCTAGTCCGGTCCTCCTATCATGCTGATGAGCAAGTGAACGCAGCAGCAAAACACAAGCAAATGCTTGGGGAAGAAAAAGCTCAAGAAGCCTAAAACAAAGAGTTCAGTCAAGTTGACTGAACTCTTTGTTTTGATGTCAGCTTCAGCACCTAGGGCTCAGGAGCAAAAGCCAATCTGTCCTGAACAAGGCGCATCTGCTTTTCTATTTATCATCAGCGGTTCGGCCATTTTCGTCCTCACTTGCATTTATCCGCTGTCCTTGTGGTGATTTTTTCATCTGTGTGATTAGCCCATTGACCAGATTCCGGGCATTTCGGCTTGTGGAATCAACATTAGCCAAATTTTCTACGTCTCTCCTTAACACTTTATTGTCAGTAACGTAGACATGGTAATACCTTGGAACGACGGACATCGCTGTTTTTTTCACTTGATCGGCAGTTAAATTGCGATCTTTTGAATCGGTAGTATAAGCAATTAACACTTCCTGGTCAGTGACAAGTGTGGATACATCATGTACATTGGGAATATCGGCACTTAATTTACTAATAATATTGGCTGCCTGTTCACGATCTAATGCAGAATAATGGTCATTAGCCGTATTATCGTTCATTAGTGGACTTTTTTGATGACGGACAAAACCGTAGTTATTACTAACATTACGGATTCCACGGCTTGCACCTTCATTGTAAAGGTCATGCCTTTTATTGTTGACATTAATGGTATTACCGCTTTCTTCATAGACATCTCGGTTGCTCATATCCTTAGTACAGCCTGTTAGGGCCGTTACCGTGCATAATCCCAAGATGATGACTAATTTTTTCAATGTAAACACCTCCTTTTCTTAGAATAGCCAATAAGGTGATTTTTTTTCTTAGTAATTGATGGGGAATCGGTTATAATGGGTAGTAGGAATTAGCTGGTAAAAGAGGTGAAATATCTTGATAATAATGAACAACACCGTTTATGAAATCGTCCAAGAACACCGAAACGGATTTAATGAAGAAGCCCTTAAAGCGAGATTTAGTGATATTTTAACAAGATATGATTATGTAGTGGGTGATTGGGGGTATGGACAACTCCGATTAAAGGGGTTTTTCGATGACCAAAACCCAAAAGCTACATTCGATACAAAAATTAGCACACTAAGTGAATATCTGTATGAATACTGTAATTTTGGCTGTGCCTATTTTGTCTTGAAAAAAGTGAAAAAATAAAAGAAGGGCTGAACTTTCTGGCCCTTCTTTATGTTTAGGTTTTGAACTTAGAAAACTGTCCAGCAACAGCGCTTCCGCTTTTTCTATGTGGATTCACTATACGGCGGCTGTTGATCTGC
Organism: Neobacillus sp. KR4-4; assembly: GCF_042136325.1. Classification (NCBI taxonomy): domain Bacteria; kingdom Bacillati; phylum Bacillota; class Bacilli; order Caryophanales; family Bacillaceae; genus Neobacillus; species Neobacillus sp. KR4-4. Next base: position 16,886 of record NZ_JBHHJU010000006.1, on the reverse strand, counting down.
TTCGGGGTCATCATGGGTTGGATGGGCCCCGTCCATTTGCCGAGGAAGATTTTGATGAAGGGATTTATTTTCATAATTAAAGGCACTGTAAGTCCGTTGCCCTTCTTCCCATGGTGTGCTTTTGTTCTCAACTGGTTCGTCTTGACGAATGGCAGACCCAAAAGGACCTTCTGGGAATTCTTCTGCTGTAAGAAAGTTCCTTTGTTTTTCAACATTGGATAAATCCGTATACTTTTCTTCTTTATGTTCTGTCATGCTTACGCCCCCTTTAGCACTATTATTTTCAAAGGGAGCATAATTCATGACCAACCTTACACTAATTCCATTAAAAAGGATCTTAATTCTTCCGCATCTTCCTCTTTTAATTGAAAAGCGAATTCTAAATACCCTTCCTCTTGTAAATCGTCTAAGCCGATAATCGCAAAACGGCTTCCCTGCATATCAAGAACAAGATGCTTTCCATAATGACGGTCACTTTGAACAATCGCTAAATCAAAGCGTTGATGTTCACCAACGAAGCTGACAAATCTTGTTTTTGTATCTTCTGTATCATCGTATAAGAAAAAGCGTTCTTTCATTTAATGGTCTCCTTTAATAAACTAGATATTTTTAGACGTCTTCTATATAGTAACAAATAAAACCAATCAAGGGGAGTAAAGATTTTTACACCATTTTTTATAAGTTTTTACGATTCAAAACGCGAAGGCTGTCAAATTATGTTACAATAAATTTGAACTCTCGAAAGTTCTATGTCAGACTGTCTGCGCTTGCAAAGATAACAACTTAGAAAAATGGAGAAGGTGCTCATATGTATTTTGTTGATCAAGAAAAAATTGAAGAGATACTGAAATTTTTAGAAATGCAAATTCAACTGTTCCTAAGTCAAAAAGAGTGGTCCAACCCACTTGAAAAGGCAGCGCTAGAGCGTGTAAACCATATGATGATCGAGTCTGTTTTGGACGTCGGAAATGCAATGATTGATGGGTTTATTATGCGTGACCCAGGCAGTTACGATGACATCATTGATATTTTAATGGATGAAAAAGTGATATCATCTGAAACGGGAAATAGTTTGAAAGTGCTGATTCAATACCGGAAAATTCTTGTCCAATCTTATACAGATGTCAATCATCAAGAACTTCAAGTGACGTTTACAAAGCATTTACATGAGTTGGTGAATTTTGCGGCCAATGTTCGCGAATATCTTGTCACCGAGTTAGGACCGGTTTCAGCGTTTAAAAAATAATAATATATTAAGACCGTTGCGCGGTCTTTTTTGTTCTATATGGAAAAAACTTTTGGGAGTGTAACATATGAAAAATTACAAAGGTTATTTAATTGATTTAGATGGAACAATGTATAAGGGATCAGAACGGATTGAAGCTGCATCTGACTTTGTCAAGAAACTCCGGGATCAACAGATACCCTATCTTTTTGTTACAAACAATTCCTCAAGGACACCTGCACAGGTTGCTGCAAAGCTGACCCAGTTTGACATCCCGGCGGAAGAAAAGCAAGTGTTCACAACAAGCCAAGCGACGGCCAATTATATTTATGAACGAAAGAATGATGCCCGCATTTACGTGATTGGGGAAGAGGGGTTACGGACAGCAATAGAAGAAAAGGGGTTCCGATTTGCCGGAGAAGATGCTGAGTTCGTCGTGGTAGGAATCGACCGGGAGATCAGTTATGAAAAATTGACGGTTGCCTGTTTGGCGGTCCGCAATGGCGCAACGTTCATTTCCACTAATGGAGATATCGCCATCCCTACAGAAAGAGGCTTGGTTCCAGGGAATGGTTCACTAACATCTGTTATTACTGTTTCTACACAAACCAAACCGATTTTTATTGGCAAACCAGAAGCAATCATCATGGAACAGGCTTTAAAGGTACTGGGAACGCCGAAAGAAGAGACATTGATGGTCGGAGATTATTATGATACAGATATTTTAGCAGGCATGAATGCCGGGATAGATACATTACTAGTACATACAGGAGTAACGACCAAAGAACTGCTTTCCGGCTACGACCGGATGCCAACCTACACCGTTGATTCCTTAGATCAATGGAAGATTTAAAAAGGATGGGAAGCCCCATCCTTTTTCTGCTTATTTCTTTTCACTCTCAGCCCTAGCAGCCCGGTGTGCGAGTCGGCTCGATGCGGCAGCTGCAATAGCCCCGACGATATCATCTAAAAAAGTATGGCATTCGCCTGTTGATTTATCATTTAAATGCGCTAATATTCCAGGTTTTAATTTATCGATATATCCGTAATTGGTAAAACCAATTGAACCATATACATTTACAATCGAAAAGGCAAGAATTTCATCGACACCATAAAGACTTTCATCTGTTCCAATTATTGATTGGAGAGGCTCCTCAAGCATTCCTTTTTCAGCAAGGACATCCAGCTGTATTCCTGTTAAAATTGCGTTTTGAACCTCACGTTTGGCAAGAACGCGTTCCACATTTGCTAAACAGTCTTCCATTTTCAAGTTCTCATGATATTTTTCCTGCAAAAAGAAAACTAAATCAGCGATATCCTGTACTTTGACGCCTCTGTCATTCAGCCATCTACGTGCAGTTACTTCGGTTAGATTTACGTTTTTGTCGTCTGCCATTCCTCTGATCACCTTTTCTATGGATTTTCACTATATATATACTGTATTATTCTAACTTATGCAAAAGAAACTTAAAAAAAAGCATGGTTAAAACCTTATATTCTCCTTCATTTTTCTAAGCTATTCAGGAACAAGTTTTCTTAAGCTAAAACATATATATGAAGTAAGAAAAGGGAAAGAAATGAGGTGGACTATAAATGCTTCAAAAAATGCTGGAAAATCAATATGGCATTACGGTCGAGGAATATGTAAAACTGGATCGGTTTGATGCGTTAAGAGGAAATGGCTGGCTCTACTTAATCTCTAAACCAGCGGGCAAGGAAGAAGAAGATATTGCCGAACTTGAGAAAATCGCGGAGCATTTACGCAATTATGGTGATCAAAATGTTCCCGCCATTTTACCGTCTAAAGAAGGGCATTTAATTACAGAATGGGAAAAAAATAAATATTGTGTCCTTGCAAATCGACAACTGAAAGAACAGAAAAAAGTTAAATTGGGCAGGAAATTGGCAAAATTCCATGAGCGCGGCAGGAGAGTCCCCTTTCAAATAGAGAGGTCGAGCAGGATCGGACAATGGAAGACCTTATGGGAAAAACGGCTCGAGCAGATGGAAAAGGTGTGGAATGGTCTTCTTTTTCAAACACCTGAAGATGAATTTCAGCGGATGTTTATTGATTCCTTCCCCTATTATTTGGGGTTAACGGAAAACGCTATTCAATATCTAGTGGATACCGAGATTGATGATGAACCGCTTGAAACGGATAGCGGAACGGTTTGTCATGAACGGTTTACGCAAAAGACTTGGGGGCCGCACAATAATTATATGATCAAAAATCCGTTTGACTGGGTATTTGACCATCGCAGCCGGGACATCGGTGAATGGACAAGGGAAAGATATCTTCATAATTCCCAAACCTATGACGTGGAATTAAAGCGCTTTTTTGAAGAGTATCAAAGTATTGCACCTTTGTCGCCATTTTCCTGGCGATTATTGTATTCCCGGTTAATTTTCCCGCTCCATTACTTTGAATGTATAGAGAGTTATTATATTACCACATCCGAACAGGACAAAAAGGTATTAGAAGAAAAGTTAATGAGAATTTTACGCCAGTCCGGAGAATATGAACAATTTTTGGCGGGTTTTTATCAACTTACTGACGCTCCAATTAAGCGTTTAAACCTGCCTTTATTGGAATGGCTTTACTAAAACATGTTTTCATTAAAAAAGTGATTGCCTATGGATGGCAATCACTTTTTTGATTATTAAAATACCTGTTCTACTTCCACAATTCCTGGTACTTCTTCTAAAAGAGCTCTTTCAATACCAGCTTTCAGTGTGATGGTTGAGCTTGGGCAGCTGCCGCATGCACCTAACAGGCGAAGTTTGACAATGCCTTCTTCAACATCTACTAATTCACAATCTCCGCCGTCGCGAAGAAGAAATGGACGTAATTTATCTAATACTTCTTGAACTTGTTCAAAGATTTCTTGTTCTGCCAAATTAATCGACTCCCTTCCTATACTTATATTATAATGTCATCATCGTGAAAAATCCATTATCAGAAATTAGGAAAACACACATTTATAGTCATTTTCTTGGTTATATCGCAAAAATGAGTTAACCTGAAATAAAAAGGCGGGAATGAGTAGATGAATAGTACAGAAGTAGAAATTGTTGTTTACGGTGCAGAGCAGTTGTGCCCGAGTTGTGTCAATTTACCATCTTCCAAAGAAACGTTTGAATGGCTGGAGGCAGCGATAGCGAGAAAATTTCCAGACCAACCGTTTAAAATGACCTATGTGGATATCTATCAGCCCACTGGGGAGAGTGAAAAAATCGCGTTTGCAGAAAAAGTGGTCGAAGAGGATATGTTTTATCCAGTGGTTGTCATCAAAGACAAAATCGTTGGAGAAGGGAACCCGCGTTTAAAAACCATTTTTTCTGAACTAGAGAAACACGGATATACAGCTATATAATTGGAAGAAGCATTCCACCAAAACGGAATGCTTCTTCTTTGAATCAAGCTCCAGCGCCCCCTGTTCATGGCGCTGGAGCTTTTTATATTACCCGTTATGAAACTTATACATCCACAGAATCCCGGATTTAAGCAAGCGGGCGACACGTCCAGTAATGGCGCGGTCTGCCATCATCCCAAATCCGTGCTTTTTCCCAAGGGAACCAAGGATCCCTTTTAATTTTATTTGTGGGAATGATGTTGGAGGTTCTTCACCTTTCCAACGTCTCTTTAATACTTCAACAATTTGTTCCGCCTGACCTTCCGCTAATTGAGCACTAGGAGCATGGGGAAGACTTGCGCAATCACCAAGAATAAAAACATGTTCATCAGTGGGCAGGTGGTGAAGCGGGCTTATAACTAGTCTTCCCATTCCATCTTTTTCCCCGTCCATAGCGCGGACAATTTTATTGGCTTGAATTCCCGCGGTCCATACGATTACATCACAATGGATCGCCTGGTCGTGATTGTATAATACATTTTCTTCCACTTTGGTAATATTCGAGTTATTAATAATTTCGACATTGTTTTTTACAAACCAATTTTCAACATATTTGCTTAAACGTTCAGGGAATGCAGAGAGAATATGTTTTCCCCGATCAAATAATTTGATGTTTAGGTCTTCACGACTTTCGCTTAATTCACTTGCTAATTCCACGCCGCTAAGACCAGCGCCTACGATACCAACAACTGAGCCCGGTCCCAGATTATTTAAGACAGAGTAGGTAAGTCGAGATTTTTCAATAGACTGGATACTGTAAGTAAACTGATCAGCTCCCGGAACATCATGATACTTGTCCTCACAGCCCAGACCAATGATGAGGTCATCATAGTCGAGAGGCTCCGCATCCTTTAATGTAATCTTTTTTTCAGTTGTTTGAATTCCGATTACTTCACCATAAACTACTTCTAATCGTGGGTGCTCCGGAAAAGCAACTCTTACTTCTTTGTCAGAAATTGTTCCTGCCGCTAATGCGTAATACTCCGTTTTTAAACAGTGGTAAGGTACACGGTCCACTAGTGTAATGGTCACGTCCTCTGGTAAATGGTTAGGGAGAAGTTCATTTAGAATCTTCATTCCGCCGTAACCGCCACCAAGAATTACAAGGTTTTTCATTTTTATTACCCCTTTGAATAGCCCGTTTCATATTTAAAATTGCCTAAAATGTCAAAAAAAAATAGTAGAATAATAAATCCGTTCCTTTAACACATACGAGTATAGCGGAATTATGACAAAATAACAACAATTTTCATGATTTTCTTGACATCGTTATAGTATACATGGTATTTGACGGAGTGGATGAAATGGAGTAGGATAATTAGTTGTGGAGAGGTGAAAGCAATGATTCAACCCATCATCGAATTTTGTATAAGCAATCTTGCGAATGGTGCACAAAAGGCACTAGAGAAATTAGAAAAAGATCCCAATTTGGATATTATTGAATATGGATGTCTTGGATATTGCGGTAAATGTGCGACTTCGTTATATGCTCTCGTAAATGGGGAAGTAGTCACAGGAAAAACACCTGACGAATTGGTCGATAATATTTATCAATATTTGGAAGAGAATCCAATGTTTTAAAATAGGGAGCGTCGCCGCTCCCTATTTATATATATTTCATATGATAGTACGAAGGAATCGTATAATTTGAGTAGTTAACAATACGTGTATATAATAAATTAAAAGCCTCATTAAGGGAGGGTATCATATTGAGTAATAATGTGGTTATTTTAACAGAAGCGGCATCGCTCCATATTAAAGAAATGATGAAGCATAACGAAGAAGAAGGCGCTTTGCTACGCGTTAGCGTAAAAGGTGGTGGATGCAGCGGTTTATCCTATGGGATGGGCTTTGAACATACAGTAAATGAAGATGATTTGAAACTTGAACAACATGGAATTCAAATCATAGTCGATAAAGAGAGTGCAGCGATTTTACAAGGAACCAAGATTGATTATAAAGAATCAATGATGGGCGGCGGCTTTACTATTGACAATCCGAATGCAATCGCATCATGCGGATGTGGGTCATCGTTTAGAACAGCTACTGCTACTGGTACTCCGGAAGAATGCTAAGGTAAATAAGAAAAAGCGTCCTTACAAAGGGACGCTTTTTCTTATTTATTGAACATCGAAGAACTGTGTATTGGTTGAATTTTTGCCTTTGGATCAATGAAGGCCTTTGCATTGTTAACAGCCGTAGGTGCTTCACCAAAGCCACAGGCAATTAATTTCACTTTTCCTTCATAGGTACAAATGTCTCCAGCTGCATAAATTCCAGGGATGTTGGTTTCCATTTTTGAATTAACGACAATCGAATTCTTTTGGATGTCTAAGCCCCATTCCTTAATTGGTCCAAGTGAAGAAACAAAACCATAGTTACAAATGACAGCATCGACATCTACTGTAACCTTCTCTTTCCCATTAACGGTTTCAAGAACAACCTGTTTAATTCCACTTTCATCCCCAACTAATTCTGCAGGAACATAGGGTGTTTTCACATTTACTTTTGAATTATATAAGTTTTCTACACTATGCTCGTGGGCACGGAATTTATCTCTGCGATGGACAATTGAAACTTCCTCAGCGATCGGCTCAAGCATTAAGGCCCAGTCGACTGCAGAATCACCGCCGCCAAAAACAACTACTTTTTGACCTGCAAACTGATTTAAATCCTCAATAAAGTAGTAAAGATTTTTCCGCTCATATTGAGCAGCACTTTCGAGTTCTAAACGACGTGGTTGGAAGGCGCCATTTCCGGCTGTAATAATAATCGTTTTAGAATAATGGATTTCTTTGTTCGTTGTTAATTTAAATGTACCATCTTCTTGCTTCTCTAGCTTTTCAACCGATTGCTCTAGTGCAACCGTAGGTTGGAATTTCTTCATTTGTTCTTTCAGATTATTTATTAACTCTTGTGCACGGATTTTTGGAAAACCAGCTACATCATAAATATATTTTTCCGGATAAAGCGCAGACAATTGGCCGCCTAGTTGTGGCAAGCTCTCGATAATTTTCACTGAAGTTTGTCTCATGCCTCCATAAAAAGCAGTAAATAAACCGGTAGGACCTCCGCCAATAATGGTAATGTCGTAAACTTTTTGATTTTCTTCCACTCCGTATCCCCCCAACCTGTAGTAACAAACTCCCTCATTATAATATATCATAAAACGAAATATTCTCACATTCTTATGTGGGAATATTCACAACTGAGACAATTTTTAAAATACTTTTCTCAACATATATCATATTCAATTTTCCTCAAAACTTAAGATAAAAATTTATAAAAATCGCTTGATAATCGGGTGAAAGTAGCATAAGATGAATTGAGGATAGATTGTTAATTTTTTGTGACATAAATAGCACGATTTTATGTCAAGTAGTAAAATATAGCATTCTTAGCAATTACCTTGCTTGACCTATACATCTTCGGGAAATTGATTTTTTTTAACTTTATTCGTGAATTATATCACATACATTTTTTTATTATACAAAATAAAAATGGTCAAAGCAGTGGAAACTAAGAAAAAAGGGATTATCTAAAAAATAAAGGGTGGAAGTGATCACTTTGAGAAAGCCTAAAATTGTTATTCTCGGTGCTGGTTACGGTGGACTAATGACAACAGTTCGCTTACAGAAGTTAATCGGCGTGAATGAAGCGGACATTGTTTTAGTAAATAAAAATGACTATCATTATGAAACCACATGGCTGCATGAGGCGTCTGCAGGCACATTGCATCATGACCGCGTCCGGTATGATATCCGTGATGTAATCGACCGCAGTAAAGTGGATTTTGTTCAAGATACTGTCGTAGAAATTAACAAAGAAGACAAGAAGGTTATTTTGGAAAAAGGGGAAGTCAACTATGACTACCTTGTTATCGCCCTTGGTGGTGAACCAGAAACATTTGGGATCAAAGGATTAAAAGAATATGCTTTTGGAATTTCAAATGTAAACTCTTCTCGTCAATTGCGTGAACATATTGAATACCAATTTGCCACATACAATATGGAAGAAGAGAAAAGTGACAATCGTTTGACTATTGTTGTCGGTGGCGCTGGCTTTACGGGAATTGAATTCCTTGGGGAATTAACAAATAGAATCCCTGAATTATGTCATGAGTATGATGTGGATTCACATAAAGTGAAAATTATCTGTGTAGAGGCTGCTCCAACAGTACTCCCAGGGTTTGATCCGGAACTAGTGAATTATGCCGTGTCACAATTAGAACGAAAAGGTGTTGAATTCTTAATCGGAACAGCGATTAAGGAATGTACGGAAGAAGGCATCATTGTTGCTAAGGGTGAAGAGGAACCACGTGAAATCAAGGCAGGTACTGTAGTGTGGGCCGCAGGAATTCGTGGGAATGCTATTGTTGAAAAATCAGGCTTTGAAGCAATGAGAGGCCGGGTCAAAGTTCAGCCGGATCTTCGCGTTCCTGGTTTCGATGATGTTTTCATGATCGGTGACAGTTCATTGATGATTAATGAAGAGATCAACCGTCCATATCCACCAACTGCACAGATTGCGATGCAGCAAGGGGAAGTTTGTGCACGCAATATCGCTGCGTTAGTTCGTAATAAATCTGAGTTAGAAACTTTCACGTTTGATAATAAAGGGACTGTTTGTTCCCTTGGTGAAGATGATGCAATCGGGGTTGTTTTTGGTAAAAAAATAACTGGTGCAAAGGCGTCCTTCATGAAAAAAGTCGTCGATAATCGCTCTCTTTACATGATTGGCGGCGCTGGTCTTGTATTGAAAAAAGGAAAATTTAACGTATTTTAAATAGAAAAGCGGAGCGCCTTGGCGCTGCAGCTAGATTGTTATAAAAATTCAATCACAGAAAAAATTTAGTAAAAGGGACAGAGAAATCTGTCCCTTTTTGATATGATTAAAATAATGAATCGTGAAAGGGGGAGTTCGGTGAGTAGTCGTGAAAAAAGAGGCAAGGTTTGGTTGGCTGTTGCAGGGGTTGTAATGTCAAATGAGGGGAAATGGCTCGTCGTAAAAAAACGATATGGCGGATTAAAAGGCCAATGGTCATTGCCCGCAGGCTTTGTTGAAATGGGTGAAACAGCGGATGAGGCAGTGATTAGAGAAGTATTGGAGGAAACTGGAATCCAATGCCGGGTAAAGGGACTAATTGGTCTAAGAACGGGTGTGATTAACGGAGAAATTAGTGATAATTTGCTCCATTTTTTACTTGAACCGGTGAGTGACCAGGTGGTTAGTCATCAGGATAACGAACTTTATGAAGCGAGATTCATGGGGATAGAAGAATTATTCCATGAAAAAGATGCTTCTGTCATACTCCAATATTTAATTAGAAATGATATTACCTTTTTGAAACAAGCGATTGGTGATTTAAACCCAGGAGATCAGTTTGGATATACAGCTTATAAAATATTTTTGTAATTTTTAGAAAATTTAAGTAACGATAAGTAATTGTAAGAAAACTTGACATGTATCCGCTTTCTCGATTGAATTTGCCAGATTTTCGTCCTTTCTTTTTTAGAAAATCCTTGATATATTATCAGAAAATTAAGTTAATTATTAAGGAGATGATTTAGAAATGACAGTAAAAATCGTGGATTCAAAAGCGTGTGATTATTGTGCAGGGAAGGGCTATTTTCAATTAGTTCTAGGGGGATCGGAAACCTGCAGCTGCTGCGAAGGAACTGGCAAGAAAAAAGAATAAAGTTTATCGTATCATTGAAGTGCTTCTTCGACTTATTCGAGGAGCTTTTTTCTTGTAAATAAAAGAAATGCATTCGTTTATATTGACTCCTTTTTCGACATTCAGTACACTAAATGTTGATGTATAAGGGGGAATCTCGGATGCAAATGAGCATTGTTGTCTTAATCATATCGATTTTACTTTTCTTTGTTTTATTTTTTGGAATTGGGTTTATTCTCAATATGCTGCTTCGTATGTCATGGGTTATGGCTGTAGTTTATCCTATTGTGGCCATTTTTATTGTAGATAAAGTGAGTTTTAGTGAATATTTTACAAATAGTAAAATGGCATTTAATGAATTGGGCCACAGGTTTACTTCATTAGCCACTGCTGATATTCTCATTTTAATAAGTGGACTAGCTGGTGCGATAGCGGCAGGTTTCACGATCAAACTTTTACGAAAAAATGGATACCAAATGTTTTAAGACTCTTACCAAGGGGAGAAGACGGACTTTTCCCCCTGGAAAGAGTCTTTTTTATGATTTGCAATCACACATGCAAAATTTCACTTGTCCTTTTTTGAATATTTTCCTTTAACTTGGGAATGAATATTTTGGGAGGAGTGAAAATTTTGATGAATAAAATGATACATTGGAGTAGGCGTTTGGCCATGGTTTGTCTCTTCTTAATGGCAGTCTTTGCGACCTTCCAATCAATCTCTGGAGTAAATGCACAAATGTTTTTAAACCAATTTGCGTCTGTTCTTGCGTCGACTGAACCTGTTTCAGGAACCCAAAGGTCCTTGGAAAATGAAATTGATTGGTCAAAATATCCAAAACAAACAGTTACTGCCACTGGATATACAGCAGGAGTAGAATCAACAGGAAAAAGTGTTGGCCATCCTGAATATGGGATAACTTACTCCGGTGTAAAAGTAAAACGTGATTTGTTTTCTACGATTGCAGCAGACCTTAATGTATTTCCCATTGGAACGATCCTCTTTATCCCTGGCTATGGATATGGCGTTGTTGCCGATAAAGGCGGGGCTATCAAAGGGAATGAGCTAGACCTTTATTATGAAACGGTTGAGGATGTTTATAATAAGTGGGGCAAAAAGAAGCTCGATATTTATGTGGTCCAAAAAGGGAATGGAAAACTAACAGAGCAAACACTTAAATCATTAAATGAAGATAAATCGATGCAAGTCTTCCGCGGGCAGTATATTAGTTCTGAGAAGAGATAGAAGCAGGCTGCTGGCCTGTTTTTTACTTTTAGGCAGTGTTAAATGTTGATTGGAGCGGAAGGAAACAGGCAACTTTACCAGAGCCTATTTTTATAATAATTAGTTGCTCGAAATAAATAGGGTAATTCGCTATAATTAAACACGAATAATTTGGAGGTGAAGTAATTTGTTTAATGTTAAAAAAGAACTAGAATTAACAACAGAGCACGAAGGTTTAGTCATTGGACTCTTTGATAAACCTGAAAAATTCACAGGAGTTTTAGCATTGCTCGATGATGCATTCAATGGCCAATTAAGAGAGCTCATAAAATCAAGTGACATTTCAGCAAAGTTTAAAAGAATCAATAAAGTACATAGTTTAGGGAAAATCGGCTCAAAACGTATTTGGTTTGTTGGCCTGGGGAAGGAAAAGGAATTTACCTTTGATAAACTAAAATCTGCTTTCGGCAGTCTCTTTAAGGAAGTGAAGGCAAATAAACTTGAAGAAGCAGCCTTTTATTTAGATTCCTTTACAACTGAACAAGTTGATGGTTTGGACGCTGCCCATGCGCTGAGCGAAGCATTTGCTCTCTCAACTTATCAATTTGAAGGATACAAGCAAAAATCGAACGAACCGGAGAGAAAGCTGGCTCATCTAACGATTTATTGTGAGAGCCTTGATGAGGATGAAGTGCAGGCCTCGTTAACAGTAGGACATGTGTTTGGTAAAGGAACGAATTCGGCACGAACACTCGTTAACATCCCTGGCAATATGTTAACGGCAACAGATATGGCTAATTATGCACGGGAACTTGCACGTAAATATGCTTTTGAGGTGGAAATCCTGGATAAAGCTGAAATAGAGAAGCTTGGAATGGGAGCATTCCTTGCCGTGAATCAGGGTTCAACAGAGCCTCCTAAAATGATTGTCCTTAAATATCAAGGGAAAGATGAATGGAAAGATGTGATCGGCTTAATTGGAAAAGGCATAACCTTCGATACGGGAGGGTATTCCATTAAAACGAAATCAGGGATCGTGGGGATGAAAACTGATATGGGCGGAGCAGCAGCAGTCCTTGGTGCAATGGAAATCATCGGTGAGATTCAGCCTGAGCAAAATGTGGTCGCGGTTATTCCTTCTACGGATAATATGATTAGCGGCAATGCCTTCAAGCCTGATGACGTGATTACATCGATGAGCGGTAAGACCATCGAGGTTTTAAATACAGATGCGGAAGGACGGCTAGTTTTAGCAGATGCGGTAACCTATGCAAAACAGCATGGTGCAGACTATCTTGTAGATGTCGCAACTTTAACAGGAGGAGTAATTACCGCACTTGGTCTTCATACGACGGGGGCCATGACTAATCATGATCCATTATATGATCAAGTATTGGGAGCTTCCCTCGAAGCAGGCGAGCAAATGTGGCAGCTGCCATTGTTTGAAACGGAGATTGAACGGGTAAGAAACAGTAAAGTCGCCGATTTAAATAATTCCCCTGGCAGTGAAGGCCATGCGTTGGTTGCTGGGGCTTTTATTGGTGAATTTGCCGAAGGAACACCATGGGTGCACTTAGATATCGCGGGGACAGCTACCACCGCAAAATCCCATGATTTAGGACCTGCCGGTGCAACCGGAGTGATGACCCGGACACTTGCCTTATTTGTAGAACGGTTTGAACCCATCGAGAAATAATGATTTGAAAAAGTCTCCGAGACATCTTGGAGGCTTTTTTGTGCTATTGGAGCGCACCAGTGCAAACGCCGCTAACCTGGCGCTTCCGCCTTTTGTTTTTGCCCACTCAAAACCCCTTCCATTCGCATATGAAATAGTGTAGGCAAGTATAGAAGAAGGAGGTTTGCTGTATGTACCCTTATTATCGAAACCCTCATCAGGTCCAAGACCACAGATTTATTGGCTTCGGTTTGCCATTACTTGGAGGCTTTTTAGGAGGCTTATTAGGGGGTGCGTTAATTAGCCGGCCATTTTACGGATATCCAGGATTTTATCCGCCGCCCCCACCCCCATTTCCACCGCCAGGAGGCTTTCCTGGGGCTTTTTATCCCGGCTTCGGTGCCCCGTATTATTACTAAAATGAAAAAACAGCTCTTGGGCTGTTTTTTTATGTAAAAAAGGAAAATTAGTTAATAAAGCGAATAGTTTATATAGATGAAAACTGTTTACATATAGGAGGAAATAATATGATTGAAAATACATTGCTGCAATCTTTAGGAATTGAGATTACCCTAGTTGAAAAAGGAAGGGTTATGGCGACAATGCCTGTAGATGAGCGAACTCGTCAGCCATTTGGATTACTGCACGGTGGTGCATCTGTTGCTTTGGCGGAAACGGTTGCCAGTATAGGAGCATATGAATTGGCAGATAAAGAAACGGAGGGTGTTGCGGGTCTAGAGATTAATGCAAATCATGTTCGTCCGAAAACGGAAGGTGTGGTTACAGCGACTGCAACTGTCCTATATCAAGGGAGATCCACTCAAGTATGGGATATTAAAATTACAGATGAAGAAGGCCGCATGATTTGTGTATCAAGATGTACGATGGCAGTCATTAAGCTAAAAAAATAATCGCGAAAATATATGTTTATAGAAGAATGGATTATTAGGATTATTATTGATTAAAAATTTAAAAAATTAACATTAGTTTCGTGTTATAATATAAGAAAAAATAGAAAAAAAGCACAATTTTTTGTACATGTTTCTTTATATAATGTAGTAAGAGTAAACGTAAAGGTGGTGAAATTGATGCGGGCAAGGCGGCAACATTTATTTATCGATTTTGAGTTTACAATGCCTGAACGGAATGTTCGCATGAAGGATTTTTATGCGGAAATTATCGAAGTTGGAATTGTTGCAGTCGTAGATGATCAAGTAACAGAACAGTTCTCATCCTTTGTTACTCCACTTAAATTTCCAAAACTAACTGAACGCTGTAAATCCTTTTTACATATTTCTCAGCAACAGGTAGACAAGGGTTTATCTATTTTTGAACTTGTTAAAAAATTGGAGGAGTTCAACAAGAATAATTATGAAACAACCATTGTTACTTGGGGAAATATGGATATGAAGGTCCTTCGTCATAATTGTTTAAAGGCAGGGATTGCGTTTCCGCTAAACGCAGTGGAGTTGGATCTTTCCATGGAATATAAACGATTCTTTGGTGATCAAAATCAAACAGGACTTTGGAAGGCAGTTCAGGAATACGGGAAAGAAGGAACAGGCAAACATCATCGTGCACTGGATGATGCGCTGACTACCTTTAATATATTCAAACTCGTTGAAAAGGATAAACGTTATTTAGAAAAACCAGAGCCAACCACGATTGGGGATCGGATTGATTTTTCAAAGTTATTAAATGAATTCGCATAAAAGGCCAAATCATTCAAACTGATTTGGCCTTTAGCGTTTTTATATGCTCTGTTAATTTGCCTGTTGATTTCCGCTCCAGGCGCGTGCGGTTCGCGGGCGGTCCGGGGAGCCTCCTCGTCGCTGCGCGCCTGTGGGGTCTCCCCTGCCCCGTCCTCCCGCAGGAGTCTTCGCGCCTTCCACTCCAATCAACAGGGTGCAAAAATTAACATTGAGCTTTAACACAGCCTATATTTTATAATCCTTTTCAAGCGATTCCAAGGCTCTCAGACTCATTTCAGCCCATTCTGAATTAGTTTCTGTTAATTCCTGTTTCATTTTGGCTAGCGATTCTTTTAACGACTCTCTATAATCTGGAATCTCATTCTCAAAGGGCTTTACCATTTTGAGGGGGATATTCGCCTGCTCCCGAAAGCTGAGTGCTTTTCTCTCGTGAAAAATAAGTACATCTGCATCTTTAGGGTTATGTAAATCTCCTTGCATGGGATGTTTAAGCACAGCAAGAACTCGTACTAAATAATGCTGTGGACGTACCTCTGTTATTTCTCCAATATATTTTCCAGTCTTATAAATGGCTGTAACAATCTTACCAATTTGTAATTCCGACAAAAAAAACACCCCTTCCACTTTTCTCTTTTATTTTAATATGAATCATAGTAAATTTAAAACAATGTGTGAAATAATTTTATTTCGGTTAAAGTCAAAAATTGGAGGAATGATATATGAGGAAGAATCTGCATTTCTTATTAACATTATTTACAATTGTTCTAGTTTTGGCTGCTTGTGGGACAAGCACAAAGAAAGAAGAAGCAACCACCAAAAAGACCGCGCCAAAAACGGAACAGAAGGAAGGGGACCAAACTGTGTCAAATGCCGTCTATCCTCAGCTTTCAACAGAGGTGCTTGATAATGAACAACTCGTTGAAATGGAGACGTCAATGGGAAATATAAAAATTAAATTGTTTCCTAAGTATGCTCCGAAAGCAGTTGAAAACTTTGTAAAACATGGTAAAGAAGGTTACTATGATGGACTTATTTTTCATAGGGTTATTAAAGATTTCATGATCCAGGGCGGTGATCCGAATGGTAACGGTACTGGCGGGGAGAGTATTTACGGACAGCCTTTTGAAGATGAATTCTCGAAAAATCTTTATAATCTCCGCGGTGCTTTATCAATGGCTAATTCAGGCAGCAACACAAACGGAAGTCAGTTCTTTATTGTGCAAAGCTCGTCACTGGATTCTGCCATGAAGGACCAAATGGAAAAAGCAGGCTATCCAAAAGAGATTATTGAAGCCTATGATAAAAACGGTGGTACACCGTGGCTTGATCATCGTCATACGGTTTTTGGCCAAGTAGTTGAAGGAATGGATATCGTGGATAAAATTGCTAACACTCCTGTTGGTGCTCAAGATAAACCTGAGAAAGATGTGATCATTAAGAAAATCAAGGTGTTAGCAGAGTAACGATGAACCGTAGATTAAGAAGGTGGTATGAAAGGTTTTTTGTTGCTATAATAAATTATTAGAGCAGTTCCTTTAGAGAAAGGGAGAAGAAAAATGTTTCATCCATCGGTACTATCATTGTTTTTATACTTTCCGGAAGATAAATCGGAATATATACCTGCTGCAATCACTTTTGCGATTTTCTTAATTGGAGCCTTACTAACGATGCGCGTCATCATTTTAGTCTCCAAACGCGAGGCTAAAAAGGCAAAAGAATTAGAAAAACAATTGCAAAATCAAGAGCACACTCCAAGGAACAGTTAACCCAATACTGTTCCTTTTTGTTTGGATAAAGGATCGGGGGATTGCTCATACTAAATGCAAATTGTCTAGGGTAGTGTCAAAACTTCTATGAAAAAGTGACCTGAAGTTTTTTTCTTCTCTCTTTTTTGTAGTGGAGGTACCCGCAATCGCTCTTGACAAACACACCAATGGTTTGAGGTTCCTTTAACAAGGGCGA
>NZ_JBHHJU010000059.1:0-4731 GCF_042136325.1 Neobacillus sp. KR4-4 | reverse complement strand
GCTCCCCGAACCGCCCGCGGAAAGCGAAGCCGCCTGGAACGGAAATCAACAGACTAGTTTAATGTAGCCAAACAAAAAAGACTGTCGATTTAAAACCCGAAATCCTTCGGATTTGTCGACAGTCTGGGATCACATTCACAGTGATCTTTTTTCATTGAACTATTTTCACAGAGTGTATTTTGCCTCATTTATAAGAATTATGTCGATAAAATCTAAAAAACTGATAAAATAAAGTGATAGATTTAAAGTAGTTAGTAGAAAGAGTGATAGTTTTGAGCTGGTTCCAAAACCTATTTCAAAAATTAAGAAAAGAAGAAGATGATGAATTTGAGAGTTACTTAATACATAAACAAGAAGGCCAGCCGTTTCTAAACAAAAAAGAAAATTTTAAGGATTTAGAGACCAAGGTGTCCTATCAGTACCCAAAAGGCAGTAATCATCCTTTTCATCCGCCAAAACTTAAGGAAACACCAAAGGAAAAAGAACAAACATTACGACAAAAAAGAAAAAATTCCCACCCAGAACCGCCTAAGCGGATCATTAGGGAAAAGCCAGAAGTTCAAATGGTAAAACAGGAAATGCCCAAGAGAATCATTAAGGAAAAGCAAGAAGTTCAAACGGTAATTCAGGAAATGCCTAAACTTAAAAAAGAACCATCTCTGAAGAAGAACGGTACCTTCCAACCGACAGAAATTCCTTCTCCCGTTTTTGGGTTTAATCGGCCCAAGAATACGGATAAAATTGTCGAGCATGAATTAAGCCGCTTTTTAGAAGAGAATGAAGGAAGTCTGGTTGACAGTCCAACTGCTTCAGAAGTGATGACAACTGAAATAGAAAGCACTAAACAATCAGAAATTGACATGGAAATTTTCGAAGTGGAAACAATTCCTGGAGAAATGATTCAAAAAGTAACCGTAGTAGAAGCACTGGATGAAGACTCACATGAAGAGGTTAAAGAATTAATAGCAGCAGCAAACGATTCAAATGATGCAGAAGAGGATTTACCTGAACTAGAGACCTTATTAGAACCAGAGTCCGAATCAGAACTAGAGATTATCTCAGAACCAGAGACTAACTTAGGATTAGAGATCATCTCAGAACCAGATACCAATTCAGGATTAGAGATTATCCAAGAACTAGAGACCAACTCAGGATTAGAGATCATCTCAGAACCTGAGGCCATCTTGGAACTAGAGGCAGCACCAGAACCCACAGTACCAAAGCGTTCCCATTTGCCATTTAATGTGATGATGTTAAAACAAGATAAACAAAAATGGGAAGAGCGAAAGAGAAATAGGGGATCGGAAGCACAAGTTGTGCGGTCACAAGAACATGTGCCTCCTGAACAAAATAACCAAGTGATTGACCTATTCCCAAAAAAGGAAGAAGTCATCCAAAATAAACCAGATGATACTGATTATGTGCTGCCAACATCTAGTTTGCTAAACCCTCCTGTGACAGTGGGGAATGATATGAAATGGTTATTAGAGCAAGAGGAAATATTAAACGAAACCTTAAAAAACTTTAATGTGGGGGCTAGTGTCGTTAATGTAACACAGGGACCTTCAGTAACTCGTTTTGAAGTTCAGCCGGAGCCAGGTGTTAAGGTAAACAAAATTACCAATTTAACGGATGATATTAAGTTAAGCCTTGCTGCTAGAGATATTAGGATGGAGGCCCCCATCCCAGGAAAGCATACGATTGGGATTGAAGTTCCCAACCAAAAGTCACGTCCTGTATTCATTAACGAAATTATTCAAAGTAGTACTTTCAAAGAATCAAGCTCTCCCTTAACAGCTGTGCTTGGTCTGGATATTGCCGGAAAGCCGATTGTCACAGACTTAAAGAAAATGCCGCACGGTTTGATTGCTGGTGCAACAGGATCAGGGAAGAGTGTGTGCATTAACACGATTTTAGTTAGCTTACTTTTTAAAGCCAGTCCTGAAGACTTAAAGCTATTATTAATTGATCCAAAAATGGTCGAACTCGCACCATACAACCGTATTCCGCATCTTGTCAGTCCAGTTATTACGGATGTTAAGGCGGCGACAGCTGCTTTAAAATGGGCGGTCGATGAAATGGAAAGACGCTACGAATTGTTTGCCCATACCGGTGTTCGTGACATTAATCGCTTTAACGAACTGGCAATAAAGCATAAACAGTATGCAGACAAACTTCCATTTATTGTGATTATTATTGATGAATTAGCTGACTTAATGATGATGTCACCAGCAGATGTGGAAGAAGCAATTTGTAGAATTGCTCAAAAAGCAAGAGCTTGTGGGATTCATTTAATAGTCGCCACACAAAGGCCATCAGTGGATGTAATAACCGGCTTAATTAAAGCCAATATTCCTACCCGAATCGCCTTTTCTGTTTCTTCTCAAGTGGATTCACGCACGATCATAGATATTAGTGGGGCAGAAAAGTTACTCGGCCGCGGTGATATGCTATTTTTAGAAAATGGCTCATCTAAGCCTGTCCGTTTGCAGGGAACGTTTGTCTCGGATGAAGAAATTGATCTGGTCGTAGGTCATGTAAGGGAACAGCGAGAACCAGATTACTTGTTTGAGCAAGAGGAATTATTGAAAAAAGCTCAAGTATCGGAAACAGAAGATGAACTTTTTTATGAGGCCTGTGAATTTATCATTGATCAAGGTGGAGCATCAACATCAAGTCTGCAAAGGCGTTTTAAAATAGGCTATAATCGTGCAGCAAGATTGATGGATATGCTTGAGACTAGTGGCTATATTACTAGTGCAAATGGAAGCAAAGCGCGTGAAGTATTAATTACCCATGCAGATTTAGAATCGATTTTAGAGGCTAATGCAAATAATTAATTGATAGTATTCTTTCATGACTAGGACAAATAATATATAGTGAAATAACTAGTCAGAATCTAAAGAATTTGTTTACAAATAGTTTTTCAGTGTGATTAATGATATAATAATTAAATATGTTTTTTAGAGGTTATTGAAATTATAGTGTACAATAGCTCTCTGTTTTCTTGTTAGCAAATACAGACAGATGTCATATACTGTTCTACAGATAGACGTTGTTGGAGGTTCTTCTATGACTATTTACCATTTTGTCGGTATAAAGGGGTCTGGAATGAGTGCACTCGCACAAGTTCTACATGATATGAAATTTCAGGTGCAAGGCTCCGATGTCGAAAAGCGCTTTTTTACACAACTGGCCCTTGAGCAATCAGGGATTACGATTCTTCCTTTCCAAAAGGAAAATATCAAGCCAGGAATGACGATAATTGCAGGGAATGCTTTTCCGGATACACATGAGGAAATACAGGAAGCGATGAAACTTGGGCTTCCTATTGTGCGTTACCATCGCTTTTTGGGTGACTTTATGCAAAACTTTACAAGTGTGGCAGTTACTGGTGCGCATGGAAAGACGTCTACAACAGGCCTGCTTGCCCATGTGATGGAAGGAGCTAAGCCAACATCATTTTTAATTGGTGATGGGACTGGTAAAGGAAAAGAAGGCTCAGAATATTTTGTATTTGAAGCTTGTGAATACAGAAGGCACTTCTTGTCTTACTTCCCTGACTATGCAATTATGACGAATATTGATTTTGATCATCCTGATTATTTTGCAAATATTGATGATGTCTTTTCAGCGTTTCAAGAGATGGCCATCCAAGTGAAAAAAGGAATATTTGCTTATGGTGATGATGAACAGCTTCAGAAAATTCAGGCAAAGGTTCCCGTTTTGTTTTATGGTTTTGGCGATGAAAATGATTATCAAGCAAAAAATCTTGTGAAGACAACTACTGGAACGACGTTTGATGTCTTCATTCGTAATACATTCTATGACACATTCACCATTCCAACTTTCGGCGATCATAGTGTATTAAACGCACTTGCCGTTATCGGTTTGTGTCATTATGAAGAAATTAGTGTAGAAATAGTCAAGAACGAATTAATTACCTTTCAAGGTGTAAAGAGAAGATTTTCAGAAAAAAGAATCGGTTCACAAATATTAATCGATGATTATGCCCATCATCCGACTGAAATTAAAGCAACAATTGATGCGGCAAAGCAAAAATATCCCGACCGTAAAATTGTGGCTGTATTCCAACCACATACTTTTTCGCGAACTCAAGCGTTTCTTGAAGACTTTGCCAAAAGTTTAAGAGAAGCAGATAAAGCCTATTTATGTGAGATTTTTGGGTCTGCTCGTGAAAATCATGGGAAACTAACTATCAAGGACCTTCAAGCAAGAATCGAAGGATCTGAAGTCATTACGGAAGAGCATACTTCGGTTTTAAATGACTATGACAATAGCGTCATTATTTTTATGGGTGCTGGTGACATTCAAAAGTTCCAGGAATCCTACGAAAAACAGTCAGCTAAATAATAAAGAAAGGATGCCAGCAAGTTGTTGGCATCCTTTCTTTTATTTTGGCTGTGTTAAACTTGTCTGTTGATTTGCGTTCCAGGCACTTCGCTTTCCGCGGGCGTGCCGGGGAGCCTCCTCGTCGCTTTGCTCCTGCGGGGTCTCCCCTGCCCCGTACTCCCGCAGGAGTCTTCGTGCCTTCCTCTCCAATCAACAGAGTGCCAAAATAAATATTAACCTTTAACACAACCTTTCGTATTATAAGGTTAACCAGATAAGAAAATATTTCTGGTTGACCTTTATTTATATGGTCTTATTATAACAGTAGCCAGGGTAGAACGTCCGCACCCGTGGGACTTTGATCCCGTCAAGTAAACC
>NZ_JBHHJU010000058.1:0-5173 GCF_042136325.1 Neobacillus sp. KR4-4 | reverse complement strand
CTAGTCGAGTAGAAGAGAACCTCTCTACCCTTACGGTAGATTGTGTTCTCCCCCCTCACAGAACCGTGCTTGCACTATTAATGCACACGGCTCCTCCTAGTCATCATTTACAGAATATAGCTTATCTCTTTTCTTAAATCATAAATATTCACTTTGATTCTTGGTGAAGGTAGTGGATATTTATTAAGAAAGAGCCTAAATTTATCCCATGTAAAGGACTTCCTTTGGCTTCTTCTGTTTAGCCACTTAAATAGTAAATACTCGATTTTCTCTTTGAAGTTGTTAACAGTTTGGGTATTATCTGTGATGCAATAATAGTTGTAATAGCCTATAAGTGAGCGTCTAAATCTATCCATAATCGTATGAATATCTTTATTTCTATTAGTCTTCAGCCATTCTTTAGTTTCTCTTAGTTTGCCTTGTACTTTCTTCCTGCTAGATTTCCGTTTTACTCGAAATTTCCCCTGTTTGCTTTTCCCGCAATAGTGGGTAAACCCAAGGAAATCAAAGGTAGCTGGTTTACTATTCCCCTCTCGTTTTGCATTATTTTCTGCAAACCTCCCAAAGGGAATAATTTTAGTTTTATCCTCGGCTATTTCCAACTTAAACTTCTTTAATCGAAGCTTTAATGAATGGAAGAATTGCTGAGCTTCACTTTTATTCTGAAAACAACAAACAAAGTCATCTGCGTATCTTACTATGTATGCCTGTCCTTTACATTGTCTCCTCACTACTTTCTCGAACCATAAGTCGAGTATATAATGGAGATAGACATTGGCTAATATCGGAGATATTACTCCACCTTGCGGTGTGCCATTATCTGTCTTGTACTTCTTCCCTTCCTCCATGTATCCGCCTTTAAGAAACCTGCTGATTATTCTTAGTAGGTTAGGGTCAGCGATTCGGAGTTTCAAGAACTCTATCATCCATTTGTGGTCAACGTTGTCAAAGAAACCTTTGATATCTACATCTACTACATAACTAACTGCCTTCTTTTCAATATACTGGTTCAGTATTTTCAGGGCATCATGGCAGTTTCGATTAGGTCGGAACCCAAATGAACAATCTAGGAAGTCATTTTCATAGATGGTATTTAGAATTTTGGTAATACCCTTTTGTACAATTTTATCCTCATGTTCAGGTATCCCCAATGGTCTTTTCTTGTTTGAATTAAGTTTTGGGATATACATTCTTCTTACTGGAACAGGTCGATAACTTTTACTTTTAAGCCTACTTACTAAATCCCTTATGTTTTCTTCCAGGTTTTCACTGTATTGTTCTTTAGTCGTTCCGTTAACACCAGTCGCCTTTTTATTAGGTAGTTCTTGATGACACTGTGTTAGCCATTGCTCATTTAATAAGTGTGTAAGTGATGTAAATTTCATTTTGGGCTCTGATTTTGCTAATTCTGCTATCCTTATTAGTTTTGTTTCCATTTATTATTCCTACCTCTGTGTGTAGTAAATGTATCCCTAGTAAGGGTGATAACTGGTAGCTAGCCTTTCCTCCGTCGGCATTACCCAACTTCATTGGTACTACGCTGCTATCCGACTCCCTACACGGCATTTGGTTTCCTTGCTTGTTATCGCTTGTACACCATACTCTTCAATAAAGTAAGAGACCGGTAGGGTCTCCCGAGTTGCCGTATCATATCAATGTGTAACGTGCCAAGGTCTCTGACTCCAGAGAGGTTTTATCCTTCTTGCCTTTCACGATGGATAAAATGTTGCTTTCTGCACGCAGGTAAGGCATCAGCCCTCTCGGTTTACTAACGTTTATGGAGCTCAATCCCTTCAACCATTTGGCTTTCGGCCCGCCACCTAACTGTCTACGCTTAAAGACTAAAGTTACCTTTAGCCCTCCAAGACTCGCTACGAGCGAATGGCTAGTTCTTACTCGGCGGGATTCCCACCCGCTATATGATACGACCTAGGCTCGGCCGCACACCTGCTTCGTTAGTACGACAAGAAAAGTGGTTATTCTAAATACTCGCTGACTAGATTAGGGTTTAGATACCTAGCCATTCCTGTTTTTATTCTCTTTAATCCTAATTTCTTATAAAAGTCCTCATTTCCAGTGGTAGAAATTAAATGAACGCACGATACATTACTAAGCTTATCAAGTAGATATTCCATAATTTTTCTTGCTATCCCTTGTTTTTGAAATTCTGTATGTACTATAACGTCATAAATTGCAGCATTAAAAACACCATCTGTCATCGCCCTACCAAATCCAATAATCCGGCCATTTACTGTAACCAATGCTATGACATTACTAGCTTCGAAAACTTGTTTGATAATCTCCTTTGTATGCTTTGTCCAACCGACGGAAGAATAGATTTCCTTCATTTCATCAAGATTCACTTTAGAAAAATCACTATGTATTCTTAAATCCATAAACCCCCTCCTTACAATTCTTTAATTATTTCTCCATTATTATTGATTGCACCTTCTTTAAGTAACCTGCTTCGTTAGCTCAATAAAAAAAGCTGCCTCAATGACAGCAGTGTTCTTCAACTCTTGCACCCCGTTACTATAAGTACAATCCTTCATAAGTCTTTAAAAAGTTGTAATTGAATCATTTTAAGGTCAAAAATTATTGGGTCCGAAAGGATTTTCTGGTGGATATTCCTCTAACTTATCAGCTGTTCTTTCATCTGGTGAAGTTGCCCCAGATTTTTTGTCAAAATAAATGGCTATTCCAGCCAATATAATAATAGGTGTAAAAATATAAATCCAAATCATCATGACACCTCCAAACTAACAAACGAATTACTAATATTATATTACAAATTTAACTTTTTTTTACAATATTATTAAATTAGTTTTTGTGCTTCGAATAAATTAAAAGTGTGAGACTAAATCACAAAAGAACAACATATTTTCATTATCCCTTTACTTTCAATTTGACTAAAAAGATTCATTACAGATGTTTCCAAATAGATAGTGTAAAATATAGATTGATAGAAAACAAAGGAGTTGTTTAAATTGTTATCATTTTATTATCAACGCTATAAGTCGTGGGTTTGGCTTATTTTGTTCTCAGCTTTTGCAATAGGGGCAATATCTAAATCCTTTTACTCATCATTGTGGGAAGTTATACTCAACGCAGTTATAGGCTTAATTTGTTTAGGGGTATATTTTCGCTTAAGGTTACTCAAACAAAATCAAAATTGAACCTAAATTAAACTGTACTATATAAGAAACATTCTTCAATTAGTCGAGTAGAAGAGAACCTCTCTACCCTTACGGTAGATTGTGTTCTCCCCCCTCACAGAACCGTGCTTGCACTATTAATGCACACGGCTCCTCCTAGTCATCATTTACAGAATATAGCTTATCTCTTTTCTTAAATCATAAATATTCACTTTGATTCTTGGTGAAGGTAGTGGATATTTATTAAGAAAGAGCCTAAATTTATCCCATGTAAAGGACTTCCTTTGGCTTCTTCTGTTTAGCCACTTAAATAGTAAATACTCGATTTTCTCTTTGAAGTTGTTAACAGTTTGGGTATTATCTGTGATGCAATAATAGTTGTAATAGCCTATAAGTGAGCGTCTAAATCTATCCATAATCGTATGAATATCTTTATTTCTATTAGTCTTCAGCCATTCTTTAGTTTCTCTTAGTTTGCCTTGTACTTTCTTCCTGCTAGATTTCCGTTTTACTCGAAATTTCCCCTGTTTGCTTTTCCCGCAATAGTGGGTAAACCCAAGGAAATCAAAGGTAGCTGGTTTACTATTCCCCTCTCGTTTTGCATTATTTTCTGCAAACCTCCCAAAGGGAATAATTTTAGTTTTATCCTCGGCTATTTCCAACTTAAACTTCTTTAATCGAAGCTTTAATGAATGGAAGAATTGCTGAGCTTCACTTTTATTCTGAAAACAACAAACAAAGTCATCTGCGTATCTTACTATGTATGCCTGTCCTTTACATTGTCTCCTCACTACTTTCTCGAACCATAAGTCGAGTATATAATGGAGATAGACATTGGCTAATATCGGAGATATTACTCCACCTTGCGGTGTGCCATTATCTGTCTTGTACTTCTTCCCTTCCTCCATGTATCCGCCTTTAAGAAACCTGCTGATTATTCTTAGTAGGTTAGGGTCAGCGATTCGGAGTTTCAAGAACTCTATCATCCATTTGTGGTCAACGTTGTCAAAGAAACCTTTGATATCTACATCTACTACATAACTAACTGCCTTCTTTTCAATATACTGGTTCAGTATTTTCAGGGCATCATGGCAGTTTCGATTAGGTCGGAACCCAAATGAACAATCTAGGAAGTCATTTTCATAGATGGTATTTAGAATTTTGGTAATACCCTTTTGTACAATTTTATCCTCATGTTCAGGTATCCCCAATGGTCTTTTCTTGTTTGAATTAAGTTTTGGGATATACATTCTTCTTACTGGAACAGGTCGATAACTTTTACTTTTAAGCCTACTTACTAAATCCCTTATGTTTTCTTCCAGGTTTTCACTGTATTGTTCTTTAGTCGTTCCGTTAACACCAGTCGCCTTTTTATTAGGTAGTTCTTGATGACACTGTGTTAGCCATTGCTCATTTAATAAGTGTGTAAGTGATGTAAATTTCATTTTGGGCTCTGATTTTGCTAATTCTGCTATCCTTATTAGTTTTGTTTCCATTTATTATTCCTACCTCTGTGTGTAGTAAATGTATCCCTAGTAAGGGTGATAACTGGTAGCTAGCCTTTCCTCCGTCGGCATTACCCAACTTCATTGGTACTACGCTGCTATCCGACTCCCTACACGGCATTTGGTTTCCTTGCTTGTTATCGCTTGTACACCATACTCTTCAATAAAGTAAGAGACCGGTAGGGTCTCCCGAGTTGCCGTATCATATCAATGTGTAACGTGCCAAGGTCTCTGACTCCAGAGAGGTTTTATCCTTCTTGCCTTTCACGATGGATAAAATGTTGCTTTCTGCACGCAGGTAAGGCATCAGCCCTCTCGGTTTACTAACGTTTATGGAGCTCAATCCCTTCAACCATTTGGCTTTCGGCCCGCCACCTAACTGTCTACGCTTAAAGACTAAAGTTACCTTTAGCCCTCCAAGACTCGCTACGAGCGAATGGCTAGTTCTTACTCGGCGGGATTCCCACCCGCTATATGATACGACCTAGGCTCGGCCGCACACCTGCTCCGTTA
>NZ_JBHHJU010000057.1:0-5645 GCF_042136325.1 Neobacillus sp. KR4-4 | reverse complement strand
TAGTTAAATAAGACAAAACCTTCCAATCATCAGTTAGTGGAAGGTTATTTGGCATGCATAATTTTAGTATATCATGACTAAATTTTATTTTTTATTGAAAAATATTGACAAACTATTAGCTGGTTTAATTGAACAAGCACGTTTTCCGACATGGATTTAATTTAAGTTTATCTCCAATCTATAAGAAGTCCCGCTGGCCCGATTGTTGAAAATAAACAGACCGTCCTCTTTTGCTATTCTGCTTTCTTAGTTCATTGAATATCAGGTATTTACACATTTTTTATGGCCGTTACATATAGTACATTAATGAAATTGCCTATGGGGGAATCTTAATGATAATACATGTTGTCAGCAGTGGTGAGACGCTTTGGCAAATCTCTAACCGTTATGCCGTTAGCATGAGTTCCATTGTACAAATAAATGATCTCCAGAATCCAAATCAATTAGTGGTTGGCCAGGCGTTAGTGATTCCAAAACCAGGAACTACCCACATCGTAAAATATGGGGAAACATTATGGTCGATTGCCCAAAAGTATGGTGTTTCGATTTCAGCGATTGTTCAATCCAGCAACTTAACAAACCCGAATCTTTTATATCCGGGAACCACACTCTACATTCCAGCCATTACACATATCGTCCAACCCAGTGAAGCCTTATGGCAAATTGCCAATCGATATGGAACCACTGTTCAAGCTATCATCACTGAAAATCAGATTACAAACCCTAATTTGATTTATCCTGGACTGCAGCTGGCCATTCCAAGAACAAAACCAGCGATTGAAGTGAATGCTTATACCTATCAACCGAGTGCTGGAGCCGTTCAAACCCTTAATGAAATTGGCCATTTGTTAACGTACTTTAGTCCATTCGCCTACCTTATTGCAGAAGATGGAACGTTAAATCCCGTCAAAAATGATGAGGAAATGATTAAAGCGTCATTGTCCAAAAATGTCGTGCCCATGATGTCAGTTACCAACTTTACTTCCACCCAGGCCGGATCAAATGTGGCACATACCATTTTGGCTACTCCAGAAATAAGAGATAAGGTCCTCACCAACATTCTCCAGGTCATGGATAGCAAAGGCTATAAAGGAGTTAATATTGATTTTGAGAATGTATTGCCGGCAGACCGTGAGGTATACAACCAGTTCCTACAGCTGGCAGTGGACCGCCTCCATCCAAAAGGATATTTTGTTTCCACTGCACTTGCACCAAAGGTGGGAGCCACTCAATCTGGTCTCTTATATGAAGCCCATGACTATGAAGCGCACGGGAGAATTGCCGACTTTGTCGTGCTGATGACATATGAATGGGGATACCGCCTCGGTCCTCCGCAGGCCATCTCTCCTATAAATGAAATGAAGCGAGTAGTGGAATATGCATTATCCGTTATGCCAGCTGATAAAATCTTTTTAGGCTTCCAAATTTATGCGCGGGACTGGAAGATTCCTCATGTTAAGGGCCAAGAAGCCGAAACTTTCAGCCCACAGGAAGCCTTAAGACGTGCAGTAAAATATGGAGCTACCATTCAATATGATGCTACCGCCCAATCTCCATTTTTCCGTTACGTAGATGAAAAAGGGCAGGGACATGAGGTGTGGTTTGAGGATGCAAGAAGTGCACAGGCCAAGTTTAATATGGTCAAAGACTATAACCTCCGTGGGATCAGTTACTGGGCATTGGGTTATCCATACCCAGAGAACTGGGCTTTATTGAGGGATAATTTTTCGATTAAAAAACTGATGTAACAATGATAAAATGCAAATCGAGCAGAATCATTCTGCTCGATTTATTAGTAAGCGTCAAATAGTTCCCACCTATTAACAGAATTTCCTCTAAGAGATTTTCTCCTCAATTTAAAATATTTAGGGAGGTTTTTTTAGCGGGTTTACTTCATAAAGAACTAAAGGAAACTTATTTTCATGGTAGTTAAAGTAGATCAATAAATTTCATTGGCATTTGGTGATAAGTTTTGTATATGCTTTAAATACTCCGTAACACCAATATCTTGTTCATATGGGTATTCATAATTTAAACTATCTGCAACATATTTTGATGTACTATGAAACAACTGAGCCATTGTTAATAATGCTTTCCAGACACCATCATAACTCCCGTTAGCATAAGTAGAAAGAAGTTCCTTCCAGATTTCCTCTGGAAGAAATCTCTCTAGATATTTACCGCTTTTACCTATGCTTACAGAAAAGTCAGTTTGAATACCTACCTGCCATTCCAGCATTTTGATTAACATAGGTCTAACAATAACATTAAGATGTTCCTGTGCATAAAGAATTTCCTTCCTCCATAAACCCTTTGCTACGTAAGTGGATACCCACCAAAATTCATTACAACAATCTGCATAGAATTCAGCAGATGGACGTTTTACCCAATAATCCTCATCCGTAGGAGGAGGAATTGCAGGGAGGCAATGATCCTTATCCATCAAAATAATTGTTAGCTTATCCTCTTTACAATACTTGTCTTTTTCGTTTAAGAGAATTAACGTCAGATCAATACGATTTCCATCTGTAAATTGCATTAGATAGGAGAATCGACTACCCAATGATGGCGAAAACATCGACATAGCCATAGGTGTTTGCATAATAATTCGTTTACCAAAAACCTCTATCCAATTGTGATTACGTAAAAAAGAATCCATTTCGGTTACAAGATAAACAATATCAAAATCCTGAAACATATCTTTTGAAACATTAGGATTTGTTCGTGAACCATTCATTACTACTGCACGAATTCGTTCATCTTTTTCTGCTGTGTCCAGAATTAAAGCTATCATTTCTTGTTCAG
This sequence comes from Neobacillus sp. KR4-4, assembly GCF_042136325.1. Taxonomy (NCBI): domain Bacteria; kingdom Bacillati; phylum Bacillota; class Bacilli; order Caryophanales; family Bacillaceae; genus Neobacillus; species Neobacillus sp. KR4-4. The sequence continues at coordinate 2,840 of NZ_JBHHJU010000057.1, read as the reverse complement.
TACGCATAGATCTTTATCTCCTTTTCATTAACAATGAGTTTAGCATGTTGGATTCCTCGAATTACTATAAATTCTCTGATTGATTGACATTTCCTTCTATAACTAAACTGCCATGTTACTTGAATAAGAAAAAACGATCCTTCGAAATTGAAGAATCTCAACAAGTGTTATTCTTTTAAGTATTCATCTAAACTTCTCATTACCTCTTCCAAAGATGTGATGGATAATAAGGTATCAAAAGGTTCCTTATCTGTTGCAAAAGACCGCTGCAGCGACCACTTTCTTCAACACTTGCACCCGTTAGTATGGTTTATTTTGATATCCATTCGTATTGAATATCAGGTAAATTTTCTTCATTTTCGTGTCCTCTACCAATGATATTAAATCCATTCTTTTCATAAAATCGTTGTGCTTTTTTATTTACTTCAAATGTATATAATGTTAATCTCCCACTTGATTTTGCTTTTACTTTTTCTAGTAATGTTTGTCCTATACCCATTCCTTGATAATCTATATGAATATAAAGTTGGCTTATTTCCGTTTCATTAGAAGCAATCATTCCCACTACTCTATCGTCAATTAACGCTAAATTTATTTGAAACTGTTCAGGTAATAAATTATTTAAAAAATAAACGTGATTTTCAAAGCTATGAATTTCTTTCTGACCAATTGCTTGTTCCTTACTATCTCGCCACATTTTCACTGTTTGTTCAGCGTACTTGGGATTATAATCAGTAATTATGATTTGGTGTTGGTTCACTACAAATACCTCCTCCATTTTTGTTTACTGCTTTTTTTGTTGTTTTCTTGTATAAATTCGATGAATACTACCCATTAGTTGTTTTAGCTTTAATCAAGAATAGATTGTATTTTTTTACAAATATTACACCATATGGAGGTGACGAACATTTTCAAAAAAACACTTTTAACCTTAGTTTTTATCTTTCTTTTTTGTACACATTTTGTCTTTGCTGAAGAGTATCACCGCAAAGGATATAGTGATGATTTATACCGTGTAACAAATGATGTTCCACAAGAACAACATTTTAAAAATTTTATGTTAGACCTTTTAATCCCTGAAATTCTTAATGCTGCAAGGAAACAATATCATGATGAATCGATAAGCGGAATGTCGTTTGATTGGGAAAATCACTATAATGTTGTGGAAATTATAGAATCACAACTCCAAGATACTCGTCAGGAGTATCCATACATGGTGATAGTCACTGTTTCTCCGCATAGCGGCGGTATTAAGAACCGTAAATTCTATGGTACTGATAAAATCACATTTGGTATTGACCCAAATATATTTTGGAGAAATGTCAAGGATCGTCCTGCTATAAAGTTAATTGATTATCAGCATTTAAAATCTTCCAAAAGTCCTTAGACCTCATGTATAGAGGTCTTTATTGTCTCTTCATACGAATTTTGTGCAAATGGAACATAAGGAGTTATCTTTCTCTTCAACTAACGTGCAACGTAAGCCGAAAAAGATATTATTAATCTAAAAGTTGAGACGATTCTTTATCAAAGAATCGCCTCATAAATTAACCACCCAAACTGTAAACAAAGTCTATTTACTTGTTACTAGTAACTATCGTGTTTTGGCCTTTAAAAATATAAAAATATGAACTATGCATTGATTGGTAAATTAATTAACATTTGCACACCATTAAATGGTTTCCATAAGGGTCTTTGAAATTAAACCAGTGATTATGCTCAATTTCTGTTGTTAATTCAACATTCTTATCCTTCATAAAGCTATAGGCTGCTTCAATATCGTGGGCATTAAAATGAAAAGCTGGAGTTTTAAAAATATTTTCTTTTGAATAAATCTTGCTATCTAATACAATTCCAGTTCCATTCGATGTTGGTATAATAAATAAATGTCCAAATAAAATCTCACCTTCTTCATCTAACCCCAAAATCTCACAATACCATTTTCGTGCTTCTTCAACATTACTTACAGGAATAAAGACTGTTCCGATTTGATTTAAAATAGGATTCATTGGAACCTCCTAAAATTTAAATTTATTAAAATAAATAGCTTTTTTATGTTACTCCTTTACTAAAGCAAAAGTTGTATTAGCCCTTCCTCGATAAACGTGCCTCAATAGTTGAGTCAAGAAGTCGCAGGACGGTATTCCTTAAAGCAAATTTCTATATTAGCCAGTACAAACCATAATAATATTTCTATCAGGATCACTAATTGTAAAATAAGAAAAATCATCAAAATTTACAATTTCGGATTCAATTTTATATCCCAAACTATTTACGTAATTATAGGCTGCATTGATTTTATCTGTGTGAAAATTAAATAACGGATATTCGTAATTGTTCGCTTCTTTTATTATTTCTTCTGGTCCTGCATCTAGAGTTAAACCAGTATGATCGTTAATTTCAATATTATAAACAGGCCTTCTGATTTCTGCCGTATCGTATGCTTGACCAAGTAATTGTGAATACCAAATTACCGACTTCTCTAAATCGCTGACGTGGACAAAAATAGTATTGATCTGGTTCTTTATCGGACTGTTCATTCTTTCCACTCCTTTAATTATTTGAATCATCTAGGGATTCATCTATATAAACGGTGAATGAAGTCATTACTTAATTGGTTTAGGTTCTCAATTGTCATATAGATCTCCATTTTTTTATTAAATTCAGACTATAATGTTTTATTCAACATTAAAGGATGTTAACCCTTCTATAACTAGTCGAGTAGAAGAGAACCTCTCTACCCTTACGGTAGATTGTGTTCTCCCCCCTCACAGAACCGTGCTTGCACTATTAATGCACACGGCTCCTCCTAGTCATCATTTACAGAATATAGCTTATCT
>NZ_JBHHJU010000056.1:0-6203 GCF_042136325.1 Neobacillus sp. KR4-4 | reverse complement strand
TTGCATTTTAAACTTCATAGTAGGGGTTCCTCCTAAGGTTTGAGTTAGAGTGGTGTCTATACTCATATCTTACTGAGGAGCTCTTTTTTTATCAAAGTCAATAATTAACTCTCTACAGGAATGCTAATGGAGCAGGTTAGTGGAGGAAGGAATTCATTAAACCTGCATTAGATTATCAGGTGTAGATATGTGATTGAGAATATTAAGCAGCTAGTATAAGTCCTACCTCGAAGATTGAGAAAGGATTTTATTATTTCATCTAAATTTGTATATTTTTCCTTTAGTGGAAGGAAACTGAAATATAAAAATTGGAACTAAAAATAAAAAAAGAACATAAATCATTGAGTTTTAGGATGGATTAGTGAGAAATGAAAAAAGAAAAAATTAGTTCCGGTCAATTATTCGTTTTGATTTTTTTGTTTGAAATGGGTACTGCACTTGTACTTCCAATCGGATTCGCTTCTGATAAAGATGTCTGGCTTTCAGTAATACTAGCCTCTGTTGGGGGAATCGTTTTATTTATACTGTATGATTACCTATTTCGTGAGTATCCAAATCTTCTTTTAAGTGGGTATGCTCGAAAGATCCTTGGAAGAAATTTAGGCTGGATAGTTAGCCTTGTATATGCAACGCTTTTCATTTATCTCTCTTCTAGAGATTTAAGGGAAACTGGGGCATTACTAGTGTCTAGCGTATATAGCGAGACTCCACTGTTTGTTATTGAAACGATGTTGGTTATAGTAATAATATATGCACTATACAAAGGTGTAGAAGTTTTAGCTAGAACAGCAGAGGTCTACTTTGTCGTTTTTATTTGTTTGGGTTTATTGGGGAGTATTTCAGTGTTATTATCCGATATAGTTAACATCGGCAATTTCCAACCAATTCTTGAAAATGGATGGAAACCTGTCTTAAAGTCAGCTTATCCCAATATATTAATGTTTCCGTTCGGTGAAATCTTTTGTTTCTCAACCATTTTTCCTAATTTAAATCAAACTCAATCCGGAAGAAAAGTTGGAGTTGCAGCATTAACGCTCAGTACCTTAATATTAACCTTTACTCATGCCCTTGAAATATCCGTTCTTGGAGAAACTGGTTATAGGACTTCTGCTTTTCCTCTATTAAGAATGATACAAAATGCCCACATAGGAGAATTATTTGAACGTCTAGATATTTTCGCGATTATTGCACTGATTATTGGAGTATTTTTTAAAATATCTATTTATTGTTTAGCTGCGATTAATATTATATCGGACATATTTAATGTCGAAAATAAACAAAAGTTAGCAGTTCCGATTGCCTTCATAGCTCTTTTAAGTTCCATAATAGAGGCAAGTAATATTTCAGAGCACTTTAAAGAAGGGGAATTGATAATAAAGTTCCTCTTACCTATATTCTTTGTTGCGATTCCCGTTTTACTTGTTGTAGTTCACTGGATTCGGAAACGATTAAACCTTTTATAAAACTAATCCTGAAACTAGAAGGAGTGTCATATTTAGTTTTAAATTCACGTTTTGCGATAGGAAAAGGAACCCGTTAATGAACACGTGCTCCTTTCCCTTTGTTTCCTACCACTACTTACGATTCCAGAAGATGATGAAGCATCCTTTTAGGGTCATTTAAAAACTGTTTCATGATCTGAAAATGATTGGTTTCTTCTAGTTTTTTCTCTTGGATGCCATCTTCACTCAATTCATAGATAAGTGAGTCTGGGTACGACATAATGATGGGTGAATGGGTGGCAATAATGAGTTGGGAGTGTTGATTCACTAAGTCATGGATTCTAGTCACCATGGACATTTGCCGTAAAGGAGAAAGAGCCGCTTCAGGTTCATCTAGGATATAGATTCCGTTCCCTCCAAAACGATGAATAAAGGTGGAGAAGAACGCCTCTCCATGCGATTGTTCATGAAGAGATTGTACGCCAAAAGAGCTAATGATTTTCGGACCTCCACCCCCCTGATCCAATTCCTCAATATTCGAAGCCACATTGTAAAAGCATTCCGCACGTAAAAAGAAACCGTCTTTTGGCTTTTCAATCCCCTTAATCAACTTGAGATAATTTGTTAATTCAGAGTGGGAATCAAATGTAGAAAAGTTGAAATGAAAGGATCCTCCCTCGGGATTAAACCCTAATGAAACGGCGATCGCCTCCAATAAAGTAGATTTCCCCATTCCGTTCTCACCAATCAGGTAGGTAACCTTGGGATGAAAGGGAAGATGATCTAACGACCTAATACTAGGAAGATGAAATGGATAATGCGTAAATGCAGGTACTTCCTCTCGCTTTAATGCTACACTTCTTAAATAAGGGGAATTTATCATACCTCCACCTGCCTAACTTTTTTACAATCATTCTATCATATATGCTGAACAACTCACGCAGAAATTGGTCTGGAAAAGTAATTCTAGATTTTTTGTTGGAATTGAATAGAACATTTGTTCTATAATAATCTTACATAATGATAAGAGGATGATTACTAATGGAGTTTAACTTGGAAGTGCATTTAATCATTGAAGGATCGGGGCTAGTTGCTAAAGGACGTTTTTCAGCTAGAAATAAAAGAGAAATGGCAACCGTTGCACACAAATACATACGAAGCATCATGCATGAAACAGGTTATCGGAGAACATACATTGAAAAAGTCATTGTTAATGGTATAGAAGAAATAACAGAGGAAGTAAGGGAAATAGAAAAGAGACCGATTCCACCGATGGATGATATTTTTTGGTGAGACCGATACAGAAGAAATCACAAAGGAAGTAAAGGTATGGCTAACTACAAATTAATGAAAATCTCCTAACAAAAGTATTAGAGAGGCAAAAAACGCAAGCAATTAAACAAAGATAATGAGGAATGAACATCCATAAAAATGTTCTATTTTATCATCTTAAAAAAATAGCCTAAAATATCACCAAAACATCAAAAAACGCCTCCAAAAATCAAATTTGGAGGCGTTTTTTGACGTTTAAGCACTAAAAATGCCCTCAAATTTGAAATTTGGTCGTTCGCTTTACCTGGCCAATCTCGATATTGTAGAAGTACCGAAGTAAGGGCTTACACCTAAAACCCTTGCTAGGGACATGGTGATGAAAGAGTGTCATTAAAAATTCACATTCTAGTGAAAATCCTATGACCTTTTTCTTCAGTTCTTTCTATATGAAAGATGAATGAATTTTAGTAGAAGAAAGGCAGTGGTAGAGGATGGCAAAGTTTAGAAAAGTACGGATTGATTTTTGGATGGATCCAATGGTTTCGGAGGAAATGACACCAGAGGACAGATACTTTTATTTATATCTTTTAACGAATCAGCGTACGACTCAAATTGGTATCTATCAGATTACGAAAAAGCAGATGGCCTTTGATATGGGATATTCGATTGAAAGTGTTCATTCATTAATGGAGCGATTCATCACGCATCACCAGCTGATTCGCTACAATCCTGAAACGAGAGAACTTGCTATTAAAAACTGGGGAGAAAATAACTTTGATAAAGCGGGGAAACCAATGATGGATTGTATTTCTTCTGAATTAAAAGCTGTTAAAGATTCCTCATTAATTCAATATGTTTCAGAGTGGATTAAAAAACAGGAAATCCGCAGCCTGTATGAATCTTTTTGTAAAAAAGAAAAGGTTAGTTTCAGTATGAAAGGTAATGACCAAGATGAGTTTGCTGACGATCATACTCCTGTATGGGAAGAGAAGGACGATACGTGGACCAAAACTCATACGATACGTGGACAAGAAAAAGATAAAGAAGTAGATAAAGAAAAAGATAAACAACAAGAAGTTCTTTACTCCCAAATAGAGAGTAATCCAGATAGCGACCATACCATACATAATAATCAAGAACTTGTAGATGTGAAGGAAATTGTCGAGTTTTGGGACAACAATGGATTTGGTTTTAGTAACCTGAATGGTAAACAGCAGCTGTTAGCCTGGTTAGATGATTCTAAATTTTTACATCCTAAAGCGGTGATTTTAAAAGCGATGAATATTGCCTGTGCCAATAACAAGCGAAGACTGACCTATGTGGTTGGTATTCTGAAAAACTGGGAAAATGAATCCTTACTGTCCGTAGAAGAAATTGATTCCTATATTGAGAGCCGAAATCCTGTACAAAAACATTGGCAATCGACGGATTCCTTTCCTCGTGGAAGAGATATTCCAAGCGGCTTTGACTTTGATATTACGGCAGGTGAAGACTGGTGAGTATGGCGGAAAAAGCATTTTTAGGCAGCCTGATGAAGGCCGAGTACTTACTCAAGGATACGGTAATCAAGCCTGAACAACTGGAGAGTATCCGGCATAAAGAAATCATGCGGAGGATGCTGGATTTATCCCAAGCAGGCAGGAATATTGATTTAATCACCTTTACCACCATGCCTGACCTTGAATCCTTTGGGGGAATGTCCTATCTTTCCGAATTGTTAGCATATGCCGACCTGGAGAAGTTCGACAATACGGAGAAACTGATCCTTGATTTGTGGAAGGAACGAGAAAAAAGGAGCATTTTAACCCTGGCAGCCATGAATGATTGGGAGATCGCAAAAGTCATTTCTGAATTAGATAAAATTAACCAATTAAAAGTGGAGGATCATACATCGTTAACACAGGCGTTATCAGATATCTTTGAGGCACCTTGGGAAGATCAAAAAGAGTTGATAACCGCAACAACAGGGATCCAAAAGCTCGATCATTTGACCGGAGGGTTTCAAGATGGGGAAGTGACGATCATAGCCGCTAGACCCTCGATGGGAAAAACCGATGTGATGCTTCATTTTGCCAAAATGTCAGGATGGGCTGGGTATCTGCCGCTGGTATTTTCTTTGGAAATGCCTGAAAGACTGATTACCTCTCGACTGATTGCTTCGACAGGGAACTTCAATCGAAGTAAAATGCGAAATCCGAAACGAATGCTAACTCAAGACCAAAAAAATAGTTGGTCCGATGTGATGGGCATACTCTCTGAAACCCATATGCAAATTTTTGATGGATCTGGCCAAAGTATAACGGAAATAAGAGCAAAAACACGAAAAATGATCCATCAATTTCCGTACAAAAAACCAATCATCTTTATCGATTACTTAACGCTCATACATTGTGGTCAATCCTACGGTGGAAATTCCCACCTCCAAGTGACGGAAATCTCGAAATCTCTTAAAGCACTGGCGAAGGATTTTAATTGCCCCGTCATTTGCTTGGCGCAACTCAATCGATCGGTAGAATCCAGAGCCGATAAAAAGCCAATGATGTCCGATATTCGGGAATCGGGAAGTGTGGAACAGGACGCCGATGTCATTTTGTTCCTCTATCGTGAAATGTATTATAACAAGGAATCTCAGAATAAATCTCTTGAAATCATTGTTTCGAAAAACCGAAATGGTCCAGTTGGCAGCATTGCCGTCAATTACAACCAGCATACAGGGAGAATTGAGGAACCGAAGGAATAAATCCAACCGGGGAATGACCGCTATTTCGCCGAAAAAATTAGATAACGAGGTGTCAATCACATGAGTGTGAAAGATCTTTACATGGATTGTTTACGTTATGAAGAATCAACATTAGCCCATTATATCCACCATTTACTAGCAGAGAAGAAAATTTCTTTGGAGGACGATTTTTCAAAAAAAGACTTAGAACAAGCGGACCATCAGAAAGTAAAAGAATTGATTCTAAATAACGTATTAGGTTTTCACAAAGTGGGGATCTACTCCCTGAAAATGAACAAGGAGGATTTTGTCTTTATTTTTGCTTCCAACAATCAGGAAGCCATCCGATTCTATGCCAAAACATTTCATCAAAACCCATTGAACTGTAATGAATATTCACTAGATTGTCAGATTGATAGAGGAAATGATGGGATTTCTTTTCGGGACATGAGGAAGGAATTCGCGAGTTTTCCTGCTATAGCGGGCTATTCTACGAGGGGAGAATGAATTTTGAAGTAAAGACGTAAATCGCAATTAATTAGGAGATTCAGTTCGATAAATTAAAAAAATCCTAGATGTGATAACAGTGGTTGGGGTACATTAGTAAATAAATTTTACTAAAATACGTATTCAGAGAGCCTATCGGTGTTTGTCAATATAGTTGTCGCATTTAGTTACTTTAGTATTTTGAGAAATGTCATCAATCACCGTGTTTATTCAAGACTACCGCGCTACGCTTGCTGGCCTGGTGATTTGAATCGAAAGGAAAA
>NZ_JBHHJU010000055.1:0-7086 GCF_042136325.1 Neobacillus sp. KR4-4 | reverse complement strand
CGCCCTTGTTAAAGGAACCTCAAACCATTGGTGTGTTTGTCAAGAGCGATTGCGGGTACCTCCACTACAAAAAAGAGAGAAGAAAAAAACTTCAGGTCACTTTTTCATAGAAGTTTTGACACTACCTCGTTTTACATATGGGGTAGAGTCAGGGAAATCCTGACTCTACCCCTTTACCAAGATAAGCCATGATCAAAATAATGGTTATGGTTTCAGCCGTTCCACTTTTGAACGCATGATAAAGAAAGTTGTTATATTTTTTAAAGTGGAATTGCTTCGTTGCTTAGTAGGCTGCTGAGGGATTATGAGAGATTTTTAAAAATCGCTTTTGCTAGTTTTTATCTGCTAAAAGTGCTATCCCTTATGAAGTTTTATTGTTTTGTAAAAAAATAGAGTCAAATATCCAAAAGACTTTAGCAGATAAAAAGATTCCATCATTGGCATGATTATACACAGTACGGAACCCAATACAACAATAAAGTCAAGAAGGTAATAGAGTTAAGAAGACAGTGAAAAAATGTAAAAAAAATGAAAACTTTCAAAATTTTGTATCTAATTTAATTACAATATGTTATTATTTGAGCATCACCTAGACCTTCATAAAATTATAAAATGAGGTGATTTAGTTGAAAAAAGCATTAATAGCATTAACTTTATGCACTGCACTAGCAGCACCAGTTACTACTTTCGCACTTTATGGTGATGAAACGGCCGGAGGAGAAGTAGACGTAAATTCTGATTACGCATCCTCTAAGACAGAAATCGCTGGTGGGGGAACCTGGAAACATGGCTTTTCTGGTTTTGATGTTTATTCTCACTACAACCACACAAGTAAAACACACAGAGCAACAGTGAAGAATTTTTCCGTTACAGAGCGTGATACATGGCGATCTAGTTCCTATGGATATTCTAAGGCGGAATTACCATCAACACTTATTGGAAATAAGGCTTATTGGGCGACCAAGTAAAAAATAGGTTTTATGATACCAGATTATTTTGGTGTCATAAAACCTATTTTTAAACAAAGGAGTTATCTAAATGAAGAAAACCCTCCATATTCTATACCTTCTATTCTTTATAACAACTAATATTTTTAGTTTTGATGTTATATTGAATAAGCAATTATATAATTCACTTTACTCTGGAAAAACTCAAATGGAAATAACCTTTCGCTCACCAGATAAAAATAATCAAGATATCAATCGATTTTTGGAGAAATTGGTTGAATTCTCATTAAAGGAAAAAATAAATATATCACAATATACTGCCTTCGATGAAAAAACAATAAACATTTATTCTACTAACCTCAAAAATGACTCAACTGTTCGTTTGAAAACGGGTAAACTCCCATCTGGAAAAAAATTCATTTTCAATCATGATAATAAAAATAACACAAATCAATCAGGAAGCTTTGCATTTCCTTTATCATCATGGAAGGTAAAGTACTTTGATATCTCTCAGGTTGAAAATGTTGGTATAGGAAACAGATTTTATATTAATACAACTGACTCTGAAATTCTTCAAATGATCTTGAATGAATTTTCTTCCTTTGGAAGAGTAACTTTTGAGAATGAATATAATAATAATTTATTTAACTTTAATTCTACTTTATTTCTATTAGTTATTCTTTCATTTGTAATTTGGACAATCGGCATTATCCAATTCATTCTAAGGAATAGAAAAAGACTGTTATTACAAAAGATATGGGGATACTCCAAATTTAAATCTTTTCTGCTTCTCCCACAAATATTTCTTAAACCCCTTGTCTTAAGTTATATACTCGGTGGAATTTTGGTAGGTGCAGTTATAATTTCATTAGGACAAATATATTTTTTTGCTGCCTACTTGACGATTTATATAGCAAATGTTGTCTTTACATCATTAATATTTATTATGTTATCTATGATAATAACAAGAGCTATTTATAATCTTGACACAAGTAGTTCCAATATAAAAGGCGCTCTAGAATCATTTAATAAATTTCAATACATATCTGTCGGGGCAAAGTTTTTAGTAACCTTTGTTCTAATCACGTTAATTGGACATTCTTTAACAAACCTACTAGACCTAAAACAACAAGTAGAAAATAAATCATACTGGGATAAAACTAAGAATATATATAAGCTTAACTTTTCGCCATCAGCTTATAATCCTGATGATTTAAAAACGGACCGTGAAATGAACAATAAAGTAAAAGCACTCTATGAACAATTAAGGCATGAAAAAAATGCATTTTTAATAGAATCAGTGAACTTTTCTAAAGTAGAAAAAAATTCCCCTAAACCTGAATATTTTTATACTTTAAATACCTCTATGAAGAATGAAATATACTCACCTGCAGGAAAAAAAGTAATAGTAAATGACAATTATCTAAAAAGAAATCCTATATACGGTACAGATGGACAAAAGGTATTGGATAAAATAAATGATGATCCTAATACGTTAAACCTTTTAGTACCCGTCCAATACGCTAAATATAAGAAGGAAATAGTTCGTTCATATCTGAACGAATTTTACTTTCAAAAAGTCGAAGTAGATAATATTTATAATAAAGAAATAAAATCACCTTTAAATAATATGACAAAGAAACAATTGCATATAAATGTAATTTATGTAAAAAATAAACAAAAAGTATTTACGTATGATAGTAATACCGGGGATAGCCAAAACAATATCATAGACCCAATTGTACAAATTTATAATAACAGTGTTGACTCTTCTTTCATTGGTTCGTACGCTACTAGTTGCTTATTCTTTAGCGATAATACAAAAGGAAGTGCATACCAAAGTTTAAAACCTTATTTGGAAAAGACAGATACTAAAAATCTTATCAATTCGACAGTTTCAATATACCAGGAATATGGGGCTGAAATTGTTGAGAAAAAGATGTTGTTAGTTAAAAACATAATTTCATTAATAATAACTTTAATATTATCGATTACTTTTCTTGCTACTTATATTTTTGCTTATTACAAGGTGAATGCCTACAAGCTTTATTTAAAGTATTTGTTTGGACATTCCTACTGGCAGAGGAATAAGAAATTAATTGCTTTCTGTATAGTTTCTTATGTTCTAATTGGTTTATTTCAAGTTTTGTATTATAAACTTTATGAATTAATATGGTTCTCTCTTTTATTGATTAGTATGGAAATGCTCATATTATATTATCTGAGTAACTTTTTGAGTCATAAAAATATGAATAAAATTCTTAAGGGAGATAAATTATGATTAATCTTAACGGTATAAAAAAAACCTTTGGGGAAAAGACAATTCTTTCTAATTTTTCTGTAAAAATTCAAGACAAGGAATTTGTATCTATTGTTGGGAAAAGTGGTTCCGGCAAAACAACCGCCTTGAACATTATGGGGTTATTAGAAGAACCAGATGAAGGAGATATAGAAATTTTAGGACATCTTAATCCTAATGAAAAAATAAAGCTTAACTTAAGAAGACAACATTTAGGTTTTATATTTCAAAACTTTGTGCTTATTGATAATGAAACAGTCGAGCAAAATCTTTTATTATCATCAGTCTATAAAGAAACATTTAGCAAAAAGCAATTACCAGAAGCTTTAGAATTAGTCGGATTAGATCATAGTTATTTAAACAAAAAGATATTTCAGTTAAGTGGTGGAGAACAACAACGTATTGCTATAGCGAGGATTATTTTGAAACCTTGCAATATTATTTTTGCAGATGAGCCTACAGGAAACTTAGATGATTATAACAAAAATATAATTCTATCTCTTTTTTATAAATTAAAAGATATGGGGAAGACTATTGTATGCGTGACACATGATAAAAATATTGCAAAAGGTTCAGATAGAATTATTGAAATTGGTTGAAAAGGGGATACATATACTCATGATTAAAACTATTACTAGCGCCTTCGTAAATTGTCTATTATTTGTTCTCGCTGGAATAATTCATAGAGTAATCTTCAGGTATTATTCACTACCATTTGATAATATAGTTTTATATTGGGGCCTTTTCATTGGAATTTTTTTTATTTTAAATATCTTCTCTAATCTACTTTTTTATAAACCATCTAAGAATCTCAATGTATAAGTGTTATTTTACAATTTTCATATTTATTATTTCTTTTTTAAACCTTGGAGGAAGAAAAAACTTTAATCAAAATCAAGGTTAATTTTTACTTTTAATTGACCTGATCCCAGAATAGCTGACACAGACCGCAAAGTAAGAAGATGAAAGTTCCTGAAACAGTGAGTATCGGAACTACGGTTTAGTTATTATCAGTTACTAACATCCACTTTGCGTGTGGTGTCAGCTACGCTGACGCTACCCCAGTTTAAACTTACAACTGAATTTAACAATGTCTCAAATACGGAAACCGTTATTGTGAAACGTCGCTGATCTATGTTAAAGAGCAGAGTTGGAAGATAAATGATGTTGAATTTGTCGGTCAATTAACAGGACGGGAATAAATTTAATTGAAAGTCCTTCAAAAAGTCCTAGGGCTGGACGGCCATGTTGTGGTATTACCAGCAAAACGCGACTAATACAAAGCTAAGGAAATTTCAAAATAAAAAGCCCAATTTCTCAGCATTAAAATTGAGAGATTGGACTTTTTTCGTTACTCCAGAAAAGCGCCCTTTAATGAAGATCCTACAAAACTGTTGAACAAGCAATAGATATATTAAATATCACCAACCCTATGTCCCATCTATGTCAAACTTTTATTTTTATATGGATCTATTTTCTTTTGTATTTGTCAATATTAATTTGAGCCAGAGCGATCACTTTAAAAGTGAGCCACTTCATTCTGAGTTATTTCCATATTTGATAGAGAAGTGGGAGTTTAGGGTATCTTGCCCCGAGGGGGGGGCAAGATACCCTAAACTCCTCGCACGCCAGCCTACTGGTCGGCCTCTTCCCTTTGTTTCATACTTTGTCTAAATCGATATGATTCTCCGTTAAGGAGGAGGATATGAGCCCTGTGGGTTAGCCGATCTAGAAGAGCAGCGGTCATCTTTTCATCTCCGAATATAGAGGTCCATTCTGTAAATTCTAGGTTCGTAGTTATCATGACGCTTGCCCGTTCGTACCGACCGGCAAAGAATTGGAATAAGAGCTCAGATCCTATTTTTGTGAACGGTACGTATCCAAGCTCGTCAATAATGATCAAATCAAATTTGAGCCACCTTTTTTCTAGGGTTAGATATTAATCTAGGTGCGTGTGGATTGCGCCAAACTAGTAGACACGAATATTTCATGGAGAGCAGCAGAATCGGCGGCTTATATTGTTTATTTTTCCCTTTGCCTTACGAAGCGTATAACAGCGCAAGCCGACTAACCTTCAAGCCGGTAGGGCACCCTAACCTTTCCGACTTGAAGCAAAGATGGTTAGTCGCTTAATCAAGAAGCAAAAAACTTTTTTCTTAAAAACGCTTCGCAATTTTTGAATTTTAAACGATCATTTTGATATTCCACAATCGGGCGCTTTTCTGAAGGAAAGATAGTCTCTGCTTTATTACGGAAAACCAGCTAATATCTTGACGGGAGATTAGCTGGTTTTATCACCGACTAGAATTATGAAAACTATGAAACTTTCAACTTAATAGGTATTCGCTGATCCATATCGAGTTCAAAAGTTCCGTATGGATTGACATGATGATAAAATAAAGGTGTTATTCCCCTAAAATCTTCTGGAGTCATTTTCTTCAACCAATATTGGTTGTTGTCATAAAGCACTTCTTGTACCATTAAGGTATTCATATAGACTAAGCAGTTTTGCAGCAATTGAAGTGATAAGGCAGACACCTCTTGATCTTTTAACGAATTAGTACGGATTTCACTGTTTTTCCCATAGAAAATATATGTATTCACCGAGTTCCATTGTTCCACTGTATTTAATCCTTCATGGATCTCCCTACGAATCTCTTCATAGTGTAAATAATCACATAAAAAGATCGTTTTAATTGCTTTTCCTAATTCACATAAAGCTTGATAGGTTGGATGTTTCGTATCCCTTGTAAATCGCTTTAATATGGATTCGGCAGAAGCCGTACCCAACCGTAGAGCAGTTGCAAACTTAATGATTTGTTCATACTGTTGCCGAATAAGATCCCAGTTAATCGGTCTACTTAAAGCCTGTTGCAGGTGAGGATATTCCTCATTCATGCCGGCTTCTGGACGATATAGCTTTTGAGAACCAATATTTTTAAAGCGTGGCATTAGTTTAAAACCAAGTAGATGACAAAAAGCAAAAGCAACAACACTTTGTCCATGTGTATCGACATAATTTCTGTCAACTTCCATGTCCGTACAGTGGCGAAGAACCCCTTCCATCATTGCTGCCACCTCCGAAGAAAGGCAGGACTTAAGCTGAGAATAGATACAAGCTGACTTTCGATCTGTATGCCAATAAATCATGACTCCATGTTTCTTATAACGAGGATGCCATTCTGAAAGCAGGTTCTGATCCCAAGAGCCAAAATGTTTTGAATCGGAAGCACATGCAGTGGTAGCTTCTCCCCATACCTCTTTCATTCGATTGCAGATGATATGGTTGGTAACCTCTGCGTTGGCTTTTCGCAGATGATCCTTATGAATAAATTTTTGACGTATATACCGAAGTTCCCGATAACTATCTAGACGGTTCCCGGCAGAAACAGTTTTCAGACCTGTATTTGTTCCCAATCCAAATAAACTTAGAAGAAGCCGTCGTTGGACGGTTTCTCGATCTACAATCTCTCGATTGGCTATGGTTTTAAAGTGTTTGGTAAACTCCGTGTGAAAATCTGTTTCTTTTAGTAAATCCAATAGGTTAATGTCGGCCCAACGGTTCTTAATCTCCTGTTTAAGCATCGTCACATGTGAAGGTTCTGGTTGCTTTTCGAGTGGAGTAACTCTAATCCATCCCTTGTTATTTCTTGTAGTAATCGCTACTTTTTCGTTACTTTGATCTCCTAGCCCTTGATTCAATAAATCAGTGATCTCAGATTGTAGACAAAAGGCATTCGATGAGCTTAATCGAATGCCTTTTTATGGTTTTTTTGCTCGTAAGAGCAAAATTTTGACCTTTCCTATACCTATATCTAGGCCATTTCTGGACTTTTCCAT
>NZ_JBHHJU010000054.1:4562-7112 GCF_042136325.1 Neobacillus sp. KR4-4 | reverse complement strand
CGCTTAAAGACTAAAGTTACCTTTAGCCCTCCAAGACTCGCTACGAGCGAATGGCTAGTTCTTACTCGGCGGGATTCCCACCCGCTATATGATACGACCTAGGCTCGGCCGCACACCTGCTCCGTTACTTGAATAAGAAAAATGCCTTGCACCTTATTGAAGCAAAGCACCCGTTAATTGAAGAAGACTATTTCAAAAACTTCAAATTCTTATCCTTTAACATAAATTAACCCAGAAATTACTAAAGAAATTATACCGACAAAACCAGATATTAACGCTATTTTCGTTCTGGAATTTCTGTCTTCTGGGGTTTCTGAATAAAAATTTCCTCTTTGACGGTCTCCATCAACCCAAGCCCCGATAAAAACACCTGAAATAATAATACCTACTATCCCCACAATTAGAAAAAACTGAAACAATAAAATGCCCCCTTTTTAACCGCCTACCAATACATACGCATTAAGGGTATCTTTGTTTCATATTAGTTTTCCTTTTTCCGCTATACTGCTCCTTTAGCTTATTCAGGAATTTCAATTGAATGTTGCTTAATATAAAAAAGAACTGTACCAATTGGGATGGTCTTGAAAAGCTTAATATTTCCCCTTTCTGGTAAAATAGCTTCAAATAATCCCTTCTATCCTTTCCTCATCCTAGTATGAAAAATTACTTTCCCTTCTTCAACACTCCTAGACCGTAAGTCCAATAAGAAAAATGCCGCTTATCCTTAATAGACATTTAAGTTAATTTTAATCAGTTATTAATAAATAGACCTCCAATTTATCATATAGTAGAGAAGTAGAGCTCAAATGAAAAAATGAAATCGAAAGAATGACTACTTCCAAAAAGGAGATGAGAACATTTTTCGAAAAACTCGGCATTGTCTGAGCATATTGAAACTTCAGATAGGTGAATATTAAGCAAAGAATCACATTCCACCCTTTTTTTGAAATCGTCAAGATTATGGCAACCATTATGGGAGGATAGCGCTGACTTCCTAAATGTATACTTGGATTTGGATATGTATCCTTCTATAGAGAGAAATAAAACTAAGTTGTGGGAAACCACTTTAAAGAAAGGAAATTATAAATGCAAGAAAACCAAAATAAAATGAAAGTTTTACTTAACAAAGTGCCACAAGTGACGATTTTCTTTTGGGTCATCAAAATTTTGTGTACAACTGTTGGTGAAACGTTTGCTGATTTCATCAATTTCAACATTGGACTTGGTTTAACTCTTACTACCATTATTATGGGAGTTGCATTTTTTATTGCATTGTTTCTTCAATTTAAAGCAAGCAAATATGTTCCAGCGATTTACTGGGTAACAGTTGTTCTTAT
This sequence comes from Neobacillus sp. KR4-4, assembly GCF_042136325.1. Lineage (NCBI taxonomy): Bacteria > Bacillati > Bacillota > Bacilli > Caryophanales > Bacillaceae > Neobacillus > Neobacillus sp. KR4-4. The sequence goes on along the minus strand of NZ_JBHHJU010000054.1, from coordinate 5,775 downwards.
AAGCGTATTTGGCACATTGGTAACGGATAACTTGACAGATAATATGGGCGCACCACTTGAGGTTAGTACAGCTGCTTTCTCGGTGCTACTAGGACTGACTTTTCTATTATGGTATCTTAGTGAAAAAACACTATCGATCCACTCTATTTTCAATAGAAAAAGAGAGGTTTTCTACTGGCTTACGATCCTTTTCACCTTTGCACTTGGAACTGCAGTCGGCGATTTATATTCCGAACAACTTGGTTTTGGTTATCTTAACACAGGAATAGGCGTTGTTATTATTATAGCTCTTGTGTTCTTTGCTTATAAATTTTTGAAACTTGACGGAGTATTAGCTTTCTGGATTGCGTATATTTTAACTCGTCCACTTGGAGCGTCAATTGGAGATTACCTATCTCAATCAAAAGTAAATGGTGGATTAGGACTCGGGACAACCGTTACGAGTGTGATTTTTCTTATCACTATTTTAGCGATTATCGTTTTCCTTGCCGTTTCAAAAATTGATACAAATGCTAAAAGTGATATAGCGGAAACCAACCAAAGAAATGGAAATAAGAAACATGTGCTAAAACAAACGATTGTTGTACTCTTAATTTTCTTAGTTGTTGGTATAGGTGGTTATAACTGGCGTAGTAATAATATTGCATCACAAGGTGCTACAGAGCAAGCTACATTAGCAGGTCAATTAAACGATTTTGTTAAAATTGAAAATGATATGCTAAACGCCGTAAATATTAACGACTTTGCTTCAGCAAAAAAAGACGCTGATAATTTGGAACATCAGTGGGATACACAAGAACCTAAGCTTCGAAAAATTGATAGCACTACATGGACAAAAATTGATGGAACAATTGACTCTGTACTTGCGGCAGTTCGTTCTTCAAAACCTAATGTTAATCAAAGCAATACAGCACTTACTCATTCACATAGTGTCTTAAAAGCTGCAAATAAATCAACATCAAAACCGGGTGCGTCACAAACTACATTATCTGGACATTTAAACAATTTTGCAAAAATCGAAAATGATATACTAAACGCTGTAAACAAAAATGACTTTGCTTCAGCAAAAAAAGGGGCAGATGAATTAGAACATCAATGGGACACACAGGAACCTACGCTTCGAAAAATCGATGGAGCTACATGGACGAAAATTGATGGAACAATTGATGTTGTATTAGCAGCGGTTCGTTCATCGAATCCTGATGGAAACAAG
>NZ_JBHHJU010000054.1:0-4463 GCF_042136325.1 Neobacillus sp. KR4-4 | reverse complement strand
ATCCTTTAATCAAGTACATATACACCATCGATTAGACGCTCCTCCCCTTTTTTAAAAAGATGAATGAGCTGCGTCTATTTAAGTATTGCCATTTTTCGGATGTCACAGAAGTTAATTTTCATGGTAGAACATCAATGGGACACACAGGAACCTACGCTTCGAAAAATCGATGGAGCTACATGGACGAAAATTGATGGAACAATTGATGTTGTATTAGCAGCGGTTCGTTCATCGAATCCTGATGGAAACAAGTGTAAAACAGCTCTTAACAATTCATTTAGTAACATAAACAGAGCAGATAAATAATAATCTTAGGAATCGCAAATCGCGGTTCCTTTTTAAATAGAACTGATTAATCTGCCCATTAGCCATCCATGAATCGCTAAAAATCAGCTCTTCACCACAAAGAATGAAAATGTATTGAATCCGTCCATACTGCTTCTATGGCTGGGAGAGGAAGGTCGATCAACTATGGTGCCTTAGAGCCCATCCGTTAGTCTGACTCCAACGACCACGGTGCACCACAAACTGTCGCTCCCTTTCGGGAAGCACTCATGGTAGATTAATCCTAATTCTGATTGTTGCACCAGCCTCCAATTTTCAAGCCTAGAAAGGAAGATTTCAGTGGATGTTATCATTGAAAGAGCATGTGGATTAGATGTCCATAAGGACAATATCACTGCTTGTATTATGACTTCACAAGGAAAGGAGATTCAAACATTTTCTACTAAAACGGTTTTTCTATTAAAGTTATTGGACTGGATTAAGGAGAATAATTGTACTCACGTAGCTATGGAAAGTACGAGTGTTTATTGGAAACCTATTGTTAATTTATTAGAGTCCGAAGGAATAGAGTTTTTAGTTGTAAATGCTCAACACATGAAGGCACTTCCGGGACGCAAAACGGATGTTAAAGATGCCGAATGGATAGCCCAACTTCTTCGTCATGGACTACTGAAAGCAAGTTTCATTCCGGATCGGAATCAACGAGAACTGCGGGAACTTGTTCGCTATCGCCGGAGTATCATTGAAGAACGCGCCAGACAACATAATAGGATTCAAAAGGTTTTAGAAGGAGCCAACATTAAACTAGGTTCTGTTGTATCTGATATTATGGGTGTTTCATCGAAAGATATGCTTCGAGCAATCGCAGATGGTGAAGAAGATCCTGAAAAACTAGCAAACTTCGCTCGTCGTACAATGAAAAAGAAAAAAGAAGAACTTGAATTGGCACTTCAGGGCTATGTAAACCCACACCAACGCTTAATGTTAAAAACGATTTTAACTCACATTGATTTTCTAACTGAGCAAATTGAAATGTTAGACCAAGAGATAGCGCAAAGAGTAAGCACATATCAAGAAGATATAGAACGACTCGATTCCATTCCTGGTATCGCCACAAGAATGGCTGAACAAATCTTAGCTGAAATTGGTACGGATGTTGGAAACCAATTCCCGACTGCCGCACATTTGTGTTCATGGGCAGCCTTGGTCCCTGGACACAATGAAAGCGCAGGAAAAAGAAAATCTAGCAGATCAAAAAAGGGAAATAAGTATTTAAGATCCGCATTAACAGAAGCAGCTCAATCAGTAAGAGGTTCAAAAAACTATCTCGGTGCACTGTATAGACGCACAGCTGGACGAAAGGGAAAGAAAAAGGCAGCAATTGTAGTCGCCCATGCGATGTTGCGAATCGCATATTACCTTCTAACCCGAAAAGAAATGTACGTTGACTTAGGCGAAGATTATTTTGATAAGCAAAGACAAGTATCTATTGTACGGCATTCGGTTCGAAGACTAGAAAACTTAGGTTATACGGTTACAATAACAGAAGCCTCCTAATCCTTTAATCAAGTACATATACACCATCGATTAGACGCTCCTCCCCTTTTTTAAAAAGATGAATGAGCTGCGTCTATTTAAGTATTGCCATTTTTCGGATGTCACAGAAGTTAATTTTCATGGTAGTGGAACAAGAACAAAGATCCCTTCTACGACTCTTTGTTAGTTAAAGCATCGAAATATTAAAACTTTGTAGCAAAATGAGGTTTAGGTGTAGTTCATAGAATACCTGCATTTATTTTGGTAATAAATTAGCATTCTCGATTATAAATTTAAGTAAATGTCATGTTATTGGTGGGAGAATATATGAGGTATGTTTTTGATCAAGGGGAAATTCTAGAAGAATCAAAGGTTTCGGTTAGTATAAGAAATAAAGGATTAAATTATGGGTTGGGATGCTTTGAGGGAATTAGAGCTTTTTGGAATGAAAGTCAAAACCAATTGTTTATTTTCCGAATCTACGACCATTATAAACGATTCCATGACTCTGGTAATTCTCTTCATATCCACATTCCATATTCAACAATACAATTAATTCATTGGACAATTCAATTATTAAGACAAAACAATGTTCGGGAGGATGTCTATATACGACCCATTTGCTTTAAAGGAGCAAATACACTGCGTCCTGTTTTAATAGACCCTTTTAATCGGGTAAGTATTTATTGCACAAAGATAGAGTATATGCCAAAGCCTGCTCTAAAGGTTTGTGTTTCTTCATGGAATCGATCAGGTAATAATATGATTCCTCCCCAGGTGAAATCGACGGGAAGTTATTTAAATTCCGGATTAGCGACTTCTGAAGCAAGTTTAAATGGTTTTGATGAAGCTATTTTTTTAACGGATAAGGGGAATGTAAGTGAAGGACCAGGCGAAAACATTTTTATAGTAAAAAATAACAAATTGATTACCCCGCCAATATCCGATAATATACTTTCAGGAATTACGCGTGATACTATCATTCAGTTGGCTAAAAACGAATTGCATTTGCCTGTTTCTGAGAAAAGTCTGTCAAGAACAGAACTCTACTCTGCTGATGAAGTATTTTTCACAGGCACAGCTATAGGTATCAAACCTATAATAAATATTGACAATAGGATTATAGGAAAAGGTAGTGAAGGTGCTTTTACTAAAAATATCCGCTTTCTTTATGAAAATATTGTTAGAGGAAACAATCCAAATTATTTTGGTTACTGCACACCGGTGTATTAGCAAGTGTGGCAGTCTGATAAATAAAGTATACCTCCGATTGAATACCTATGGGGATTGCATCACTTAAAGGGAAAAAAGGCTACCTTCGTTTAATGAAAGCCCTATTTGTGCAAATAGAGAAAGGACCGTCACTGGTCTACCCTATGGACGGTCCTTCTACGATAATCATTTAATTCGAATAGAAAGCTGCATAACCCGCAACGATGCAAATTACCAAAAATAATGCAATAAGTGATAAAATTATTTTAATCGTTTTAGACACATTCAGTTCCCCTATGTATAACCAAAGCCTTTATAATACGCTATTTCAATAATACATTCTCCCTTCAATCAACATTTTCCTTCTTAATACAGATAGGTAAGGGTTTGAAGTTATCTCTCCCTTTTCCCCCTGTTCACACCGTACGTGCGACTTTCATCGCATACGGCGTTCCAACTAATCCAATTCGATTTAACCATAACACATTTGATATTTAATACATTCAGTGTCTCAATTCTTCCGTTTCAATAAGTCGGTGCCTCCCGTGGGAGGTGAACCTCTATTAGTCTCACAAGAACCTTATTAATCGATAAAGATTTGCCTTGCATGATTAAATGATTCTTCATTAGTCTAGTGGCTATCCCTCCATGCGGATTAGACATTTCATCGGTACTGTGCCACCACTTTCACTGACATAAAGACAAGTTATACAGTAACTATTATTATTATTGTTTTCCTTGCCAACGTTTCTTCGGGAGTAAGCCCTCCACGTTATCAGCTTACAACGTTGAATTATATCTATTATAAGAATGTACTTAGGTGCTTCCTCTAAGCCTGTTAGCGTTCATACGCCTATAACGTATCATGGATTTTCATATTAGCTAGTTTTACTCATCCACATCTAACCTCACAATTTGGTGATATACACATTTCTATGTATCGCAGGTATAGACCCGTACATTCAGAAGTTCGTCAGCTTAACCTTTTTCTTTTAGGTTTATTCGCATTCTCACCATATTCATTCAACTCAAGCATCATGATTTACACCACCCCATCGGGTAGGCTTTCGTCAGCTTAACCTGGTACGGTAAATTCTCACGCCTTTTCGCCGAGCTTATAACACTGTCATTCCTACTAAATCTAGTGCTATTCGACTAAGTGAGAACCCTTCAGGGCGTTACCCCATCATTTGATTCTTCGATATAATCCTTCAGTTCCGACAGGAACTGTCTAGCCTTTACTAGAGAAATGTGACCATCCTCCATTTAAGCTAGAAACATTTCGCACAACTAAACTGCTCCGTTAGCATTCCTGTAGAGAGTTAATTATTGACTTTGATAAAAAAAGAGCTCCTCAGTAAGATATGAGTATAGACACCACTCTAACTCAAACCTTAGGAGGAACCCCTACTATGAAGTTTAAAATGCAA
>NZ_JBHHJU010000053.1:0-8295 GCF_042136325.1 Neobacillus sp. KR4-4 | reverse complement strand
TAGTTAAATAAGACAAAACCTTCCAATCATCAGTTAGTGGAAGGTTATTTGGCATGCATAATTTTAGTATATCATGACTAAATTTTATTTTTTATTGAAAAATATTGACAAACTATTAGCTGGTTTACTTTAAGTATATATTTTCACAAACTAAACCTTGTTATTTTACTCTAAAGTATTTCTTTAAACCGAGTCTTGATTTTTAATAATCGATTTTTCCATTAAATACTGAAACCCATAAATAATAATTGCTAATGACACACATATAAAATACCATATAGTATGATTCAACTTCTTAAATTTAAAGACTCCTACCTTTTCCCATAATTGTGCAAAAGGATATGCGCAAACGGCATCTATTACTATATTTGTAATTAAATATTTCAGAAAATTGCCATATGTTAGTTTAAATACCCATAGTGTGGTTACAAAATAGAGACCTAATATATAGGTAAAATCCACAAAACCGGGAGATAAAGGATTTTTATTTACCCACCATTTTTTCTTATTAGCAATTACACTTAACACACTTAAGAATAAATTAACAAAACTTGCTACAGGTAAAAACCTGAAAAGTGATTTCTTCCTATAAAAGGAACAGTTATCCAAGGAATGATTAACATCGCTAAAGCGTATGTTTTTTTATTAGCCACATAAATCAACTTCCATCTAATATGTATTTTATATCATTCCTATAACTAAATCTTTTTATTATTTGTTCCCTGTTGAACTATACCAATCATATCCACGCTTAAATTTTTTTGTAATGTATCAATTTTAATGGATCATTTTTTCTTGGCCAGATCTTAATCCTTCAGAATCGGGATCCATCTCCTACTATATACCATTCCATCAATGATCATTAAGGTTCTACCGTCTTCAGTAAATCCACTATGACGGTTCAAATATTCGACGGGAATGATTTCTCCTGTTTTTTCATCGTAAAAAACAGTGAAGGCATCACTGGTCAAAGAATCTCCATTTAAATCTTTATCAACGTTTGGTATGGATTCACGGAAATTAATATTGGTATCTATTTCAAACTTGCCCTCTTCATTAGCAAAAAGACATTGTAAACCCTCCGCTCTTCTTTTTTTCGTATTTTTTTCATTTTTTCTGGAGTTATCCAAAACTTAATATATTCAAAGACAATCTTAGTTTGGTCTTGCTACAATTAAATATATTCCTTCTTAAAGTAGCCTGCTTCGTTAGTTAAATAAGGATAAAAAAGAGCGACTTCTCAGCCACTCTTAATTAACCTTTTTTTGAACTTTGTTTATTATTTTTATAAATATAATCGATCCTGTTCATTGTCCTATATCCTAAAATACCAAGGATTATTGTATATATCGTTGTTAAAATTAAGCCAAGTATAGCAATCCAAAATAACGATGTTATCTTCCTTCTTTTGTTAAGCACAACAGATTACCTCCACGAATTAATCGTTATTATCTTGCACCTAATAAGAGAGATTATTACAAGATCAACAATTGATAAGAACGACCACTCAAGTCATTCATTCTAATTTTAATTAAACTCAAGCACCCGTTAGCCAAATAAGAAACAATTATAATACGTGTAGATCTTCAATTGTAAAAGACAAGATATTATCATTTTGGTCTATTATGGCTCACAGGATAATGTTAAATCGCTTTGTTTATTATCAATCCATAACAGCATTACCGTTGTTCAAGTAATGCCCCCGTACGTAATCAATCTTTATGTATTCCTTTTAACCCAACTGATAGCAATAAAGTAACCGATGATAGGTGATATTCCATATCCCATGATTGGTAATGGGAAATTCCCAAATAAAGTTACAATCATCGTCATTAAGAAATAAACTCCTAACGTTAAGGATATGATATTTCTTTTACCGTAAAAAAAGAATGGGCTTAATAATAATAGTAAAGACAAAATACCTATAACGAACCAGACCATGCCAAGGTCTGCCACTAAAAAGATAATATCTTCTACATAAGGAACTGGTGCTAAATCGTCGAGAAAAACCCACGACAGGATAACAAAGGCGACAGAAAGAATAAGACTTACAAACTTTATATTCCATTGACAAATCTTTTTCCACAAAATAATAGTCGTTGCACATGCAAATGCGGTTAATTGACCTGCATCTGGATGAAATAACAATATAATTAAGGTGATAAAGTAAAATCCTATTGAATAGATTTCATGGTGGTTTAATGTTAATTTCCATAGCTGAATAATTAATAGTGGCAAAATAATACTTGCTATATATACATTAATGGGTCCAAAAGTTAACCAGCGATGGATCCCGTCGGAACCGTTAAAAAAGAAGGGAAAAACTAATAAAGCTATTATTACAACGGTTGGAAGAAAATTGCCTTTACTTAATCTTTTTTCCTTATTACGCATTAAATAAATAGAACCCAAAAAAGTTCCCAATAACCAGATTAGTATGTTTTGAATCCAAATGCTTGGTGACACACCAGTTGAAACCATAGCAAAAGTTCCTATTAGGATGGCAGGTAACATAAACAAATAAGATAAGGTATTTTTAAAAAAATTCATGTGAAAATCTCCTTTAATTCATCCACAAAAATTTTAACACAAAAATCATCAACATTTTTGATTTCGTTAAATCTACCTGTCACTTTAGTTCAACAAGAAAAGCTGCCGGATCATTAAGTAATACACCCGGTAGTTTGGGTGAAAGTGTTCACAATATAACAGTCTTTTTGGGAGTTCTCTCTCGCTTATAAGAAAATAAAAAACCCCCAGCAATATGCTGGAGGGTTAACAAACTTTACTTTTCTTTTTTGGATAAACATTGTTCACAATCCATCATGTAACTTTCTGCTTGCTCTTGCATATGCTTCCCGCATTCTGTGCATTCCTTCTTTGGCAAATTGCGAAAAAATTCAACTGGACTCATTAACATTGTAAATCCCCCTTTATTAATACAGTTATTAAATGTTTCTGTTGTTATAATACAGTATAAATAAAAAAAAGAAAATTGTACAGTCCTTTTTTAGTTAAATCATCATTTCTATTAAATGTTTTGGTTTGGTTAATTTTCATAACTCCTTTTGAATCAGTAAATAATAACAAGGAGGTGATAATATGGAACAGGACAAGATTAAACTGACATCTTCCGAAATAGGAACGCTATGGGGCGAGTATGTAAATGGTACAATGACAGATGTAGTAAATAGATATATGTTCACTATTATTGAAGATGAATCAATAAAGAATACTTTTGAGGATGCTATCAAGACTTTCGAAAAACAGAAGACAGCCATAAAAGGCTTTTTAGAAAAAGAAGGATTTCCCGTTCCCATTGGATTTACTGAATCGGATCTGAATGAAGGAGCAGGGAGACTTTATTCTGATATCTATTGTTTGAATTATTTACATATTATGACATTGCACGGATTGTTAGGGCATACCACTGCATTTAGTGTTTCTGTAAGAAAAGAACTTAGAGATTTTTACGATCGTTGTAATAACGATGCAAAAAGATTGTATCATAATACAATTGATTTATTACTTGAAAAAGGGGATTTTCAAAGAGATCCTTTCTTTTATCCTACAGAGGAACCTGAATTTATTTCTAGCACAGATTTTTCAGACGGGCTTTTCGGAAAAGAAAGACGATTATCTGCAATAGAAATGATAAGTATTTCATTAAACATTAAGAAAAGCATTATGGCTAAAACACTTGGTATTGGATTTAGTCAAGTGGCTCAAACAAAGGAATTAAGGAATTTTTTCACGTATGCTGTGGAAGTGGCTAATAAACGTATAAAAACCTTGTCTAAAATCCTGCAAGCAGATAATTTACCAGTTCCAAAATCGTGGGAAACAGAGGTAACGACATCAACAGTCTCTCCTTTTTCTGATAAATTAATGTTGTATCATGTAGGCTTCTTCTTCCAAGCAGCACAAAACTATTACGGGGCAGGGTTAGCCTCTTCTATGCGAACAGACCTTGTTACAACTTACGAAAGCTTTATCCTTGGCAATCTAACGGGCACCAAGAAATGGTTTAATCTTATGGTAGAGAATAAATGGTTAGAACAGCCGCCACTAGCCCCTAATAGAGCTGAGATTGCAAAGCAAAAATAACGAATGTCCCTCCACTTGTAGGAGGGACATTCGTTATTTTATTGATCTGCTTTGTTGGTCAATAAGAAAGGGATCGCAGTAGCCATCCCATTTTTAACAAAGTCTATGTTAATATATATGACTGTCTTACCCTTTAGAGGAAAACCTTGTGCGGCTATTTCTCTACCCCATATCGGGTCGCGATAATGCCCGAATTGAGCGTTCGGCTGGACAGCAGCTTGAGCCTGATTTTCTCACTGCCTCCGTCGAATACCGATTTCCCGCCGCCCAGGACAATCGGACAAATGGTAAGAAGGAATTCGTCGATCAGGCCGAACTCCAGCAGCGTCTTCGCCGCTCCTGGGCTGCCGAAGATAACAAGATCTTTGCCAGGCTGTTCCTTGAGTACCTTGATTTCCTCTACGATATTGTCCTTGATCAGCATCGTATTGTTCCAATCCACTTTGTCCATCGTCCCGGAAATGACGATCTTCTTCACATCCTGCAGCCATTTGGCGTGCTCCAGATCATGCCTCGACGCATTCGGAGTGTCCAGCACCGTAGGCCAGTAGCTCTCCATCATCCGATACGTCGTGCGTCCATAAACGGGAGCTCCGACTTCGGCTACAATCCCCTCGGCGTATTTCTCTAATTCCTCGTCGTACGGAATCCAATCGAGTCCTCCGTTAGAATCCGACGCGTACCCGTCCAGCGACACATGCATGAACAATACGAGTTTTCTCATGTCCGTATATCCTCCGATTTCGAATTTATTTTGTTCGATTTTTTTGGCCGTTGGCCTGTGTTTCATCCTGCATTTTTGTTCATTATAAATCATTCCATTTCGGAATGCTCAAGTGGGATTTTTTTGAAGACAACACTTATGGTATTTGATCCGTGAAGAGATTAACATTTCTAATAATTTTGTCGATTGCAGTCGAAATGTTAGTCTTCTGAAAATACTATTAGAGTGCTAATATTAAATTAGATAATTATTCCACCTGTGAAAGGCAAACCTCTTGAAAAGTAGAGATGCTAAGTCACTGATCAAAGATGGAACTATGATGGCTGGACAGCCTGATTTATCATTCAGAAGGAGTGGTTCTATTTGAGTTTTAAATTCATTCTGTGTCTCTTTCGCAGACGACATAAGTACAGTTATTACACTAGTAAATGCATCAGATGTGGTAAACCAAGTAAGAATATCTATTAATAAAGGACCCTGTGGTTCTTTTTTTGTTGAAAAGGAGCAAGTTTTTTAGGTAGGAGAGGGGAATTAACTCCCCATTTAATATCTACTTAGTCTACCAAAAGATAAACCGGTAGGAATAAGAGGCAAAATAACAGCCCCCATTATTATTGGGAGCTTGCTTCACTTACAAGATCTTCTTCTTTAAAGTTATTCCGGATGAACGTTTCTTCTTCTGACTGGCTCATGATTCCATAAGCTTTGCCGACTGTCCCACCTTGGTAGGTCCAGAAATAGTTGTGGTCATCATCTATTTCAGAAAAAATGCCCTTTTTCCAATTACCTAAAATGGCTAGTAAATCAGCTTTTTGCGCGAATTCACTGTTCTCCACAATGGTATAAACTTGGTTAATCGTATCGGGAATCATCGGAATGGCCCCCCATTTTTCTTTTGCTTTCACTTTTTGATGTGTCATTTTGTGCATCACATCGATCACCGCTTCTTGTGAACTACTGTCATCAATCCCAATATCATATTGAACTCCGCCAATTTTAGCTGTCTGCTGCTTGTCTGCTTTCTTTTTCTCCTTTTCCTTCTCTTTTTTGACATTATCTTGAACAGCTTTCGCTTCTACTTTCTCTTGTTTTTTTTCAGATGCGGCCTTATTGTCGCTGAAATTAAATCCTCCGTATTTTACGCCTATTAAAACTGCTAAAATAATCCCAATTATGATAGATGCTTTTGTCACTTCATTCCCCCCTGTTAGTAATGGATAGTTTTAACTTAACAAAAAATTCAGAATTATTCTAGTTAATTTACATAACATAATCCCTTCAAAGAAGACAGCTATCGACATTATTACTAGAATTGGATTTACTAGATTAGTTATTATGGGGTTAAGAAGAGTTCTCTATTCCTGTCCGAGTTGGTCTTTCTGCTATGAAAGTATTGTGTGATTATATTATTTTACGGTACCGGTGTTTATTTTTTTGTAGAAAAATGCCTATCGAATCTAATGGTCTCGACAGGAAGTATGTAGTAGTATAGGTATAGCTTAGTGTTCTTTATAATGAATTACCGGAGGGATTTTGTGCGTAATAAAGGGTTCTTATCGTTGGTTGCCGTCGGGTTATTAGCATCAAGTTGGTCTATTGGTACTGTTAAGGCAGAAGGAAACGAGTATGATTTTTCAAAGAAATTCATTGAACGTCAGGTTGAAAAGCCACTTCAAAAAGGTATCATTGATTCTCATGCGTTAAATCAACTTCAAAAGGAAGTAAAAGGTTCTCCATCATATTCAGCAAAAAGTTTTCATAAAATGGGAGCTGCGAGTAGGAGTAGTGTCTCTAGTAGTGAAGACTTTTTGTTTGAAACGGAGCCTAACGATGAATTTAATTATGCTGATGCGACTTCCTATGAAAAACCAATGATTGGTCAATTACTTCCATTGTATGATCTAGATTTTCATAAAGTAGTTGTGCCTAGGGATGGAATACTATTAGTAGCTGGCGGTGCTAACTCAAGTGCGATTGATCTAGGATTCGCTGCAGTGCAAAAGGATTTTGTTGAGAATGATAAATTAGTATATTTAGGCTCTGAAGTTGATGAGGAAGGGTATGAGTACCAGGCGTATCAAGCTAAAGGTGGTACATACTATGTGGGTGTTCTAGACCAAGATAACGACCAATATGACGATAATACGGAAGAAGATTTATATGCAATTGTAACTGGATTTGTGGACAACGTTGCGCCCAATAAGCCGGGTGTAAACAAGGTTGATAACAACGATACATCTGTAACTGGAAAAGCAGAGCCTGGATCTACCATTACCGTTAAAAGTGGTAATGCAGTACTAGCAACTGCCAAGACAGCGTCTAATGGTGCTTTCTCAGCAAAGATCGCTGTTCAAAAAGCGGGCACAAAGTTAGCCATCACGGCTAAAGATAGCGCCGGGAATGTTAGTGCAAGTGTAACCGTGACGGTTGCGGATGTTGTTGCCCCAAGCAAACCAGTTGTGAAAAAGGTTGATAATAATGACAAAGTCGTAACTGGAAAAGCAGAGGCCGGCTCTACCGTTACGGTTAAAAACGGAAGCAAAGTATTAGGAACGGCGAAAGCAGCATCTAATGGAGCGTTTTCTGTTAAGATCGCTGTTCAAAAAGCAGGGGCGAAATTAACCGTTAGTGCTAAAGATCGTGCGGGGAATGTAAGTTCAAGTGCTTCGGTAACTGTTGCAGATGTAATTCCACCGAAAAAGCCAACTGTTTATAAAGTAGATGATAATGATAAAAAAGTAAAAGGGAAAGCTGAAGCGAACTCAAGAGTCACCGTGAAAGTAGGAAGTAAAACCCTTGGCTCAGCTAAAGCTGACTCAAAAGGAAACTACTCAGTAAAAATCAAAGCACAGAAAAAAGGCACAAAACTTGCTGTAACTGCAAAGGATAAGGCAGGTAATAAGAGTGCAAAGAGAACGATTGTAGTTGTAAAACATTAAATCTAATCAATGAGCCAAGGGTTAATTCCTTGGCTTTTTGTATTTTACTCTCATTATTAGGAAAGGGGGTGATAGTCATGAAATTCTAAGAGAAGATCTGAAGGAAATTATATGAATATTTTTCCTAGAATAATGTTGACCATAAATCAGTAGAAAAATTAAAACTGCTTGTTGCAAAATGTAAATGAAGGTGTTATTATAATAAAGTTGCTTTTAACGGAAGGCTTACTAGTTAAAAGTGATAGCGAAGAAAGTTAAAAATTATATTGACATAATGATAGAGAGTTGATATAATAACAAATGTCGCTTCTGACATACAAAATTGTTCTTTGAAAACTAAACAAACAAAATCGTGCAAAACAAACAATATTAATCATGTTTCTTCTATTAATATAGTAAGAACATGAGCCAACGTAACAAATGAGCTAATCAACTTTCTTGGAGAGTTTGATCCTGGCTCAGGACGAACGCTGGCGGCGTGCCTAATACATGCAAGTCGAGCGAGACTCTTCGGAGTCTAGCGGC